>DASRXY010000167.1:0-7288 GCA_035654035.1 Sphingobium sp.
CGGCAGGGTGAAACGGCCCTTCACGGCCGGCAGGTCGATGGAAACGTTGGCCGCCTCCCCCATGTCGTGCTCCACACGCATGGCGAAGCCGCCGTCCTTGTCGCTTTCCGCCGTCTGCCGCCCACCATCGCCGCAGGCGCCGAGCATGCCGAGGCCGAGGAGCACGAAAACAGGGCGGTTGTTCAGCATGACGCGGCATCCCGGTGCTCGACCCTCTGGCGGGGCATCGCGCATCTCTATCGTCAAAGCGCTGCTGCGCGCAACAGCGCCCGCCTGGGGATGCGACAGGCCGGGCCGGCGCATTTCGCTTCCGTTCCCCGGCCCGCTTTCCTATAGGCTGGAGCATGACGGAAGAGACCTCGCCCACCCCCTCCCCCACCCCTGCGACTCAATATGGCGCCGACAGCATCAAGGTGCTCAAGGGCCTGGATGCCGTGCGCAAGCGGCCCGGCATGTATATCGGCGACACGGACGATGGCTCGGGCCTGCATCACATGGTCTTCGAGGTGAGCGACAACGCCATCGACGAGGCGCTGGCCGGCCATTGCGACCTGGTGCTGATCGAGTTGAACGCCGATGGATCGGTGTCGGTCGAGGATAATGGCCGCGGCATTCCCACCGGCATCCACAAGGAGGAAGGCGTCTCCGCAGCCGAGGTCATCATGACCCAGCTCCACGCCGGCGGAAAGTTCGAGAACAGCAGCGACGACAATGCCTACAAGGTCTCCGGCGGCCTGCACGGCGTGGGCGTCAGCGTCGTCAACGCGCTCTCCGAGTGGCTGGAACTGACCATCTGGCGCGAGGGCAAGGAGCACTGGATGCGCTTCCGCCACGGCGACGCCGAGGCGCCGCTCGCAATCCGCGGCGATGCCCCCATCGTCGATGGCAAGCCCAAGAAGGGCACGCGCGTCACGTTTCTCGCTTCCACCGAGACGTTCAAGAACGTTACCGAGTTCGATTTCGAAAAGCTCCAGCACCGCTATCGCGAGCTGGCCTTCCTCAACTCGGGCGTCCACATCCTGCTGCGCGACCGGCGCCACGAGCAGGTGGAGGAGCATGATCTCTTCTACGAAGGCGGCATTGCGGCTTTCGTCAAATATCTGGACCGCAACAAGCAGCCGCTCATTCCCGAGCCGATCGCCATTTCGGCGAACCGCGACGGCATCGGCATCGATGTCGCGCTGGAGTGGAACGACAGCTATTATGAAAACGTCCTCTGCTTCACCAACAACATCCCGCAGCGGGACGGCGGCACGCATCTGGCGGCCTTCCGTGCGGCGCTGACTCGCACGCTCAACGGCTATGCGGAGAAATCCGGCATCCTCAAGAAGGAGAAGGTGAACCTCACCGGAGAGGATATGCGCGAGGGGCTGACCGCCATCGTCTCGGTGAAGCTGCCCGATCCCAAGTTCAGCAGCCAGACCAAGGACAAGCTGGTCTCCTCCGAGGTGCGCCAGCCGCTCGAAAGCCTGATGGCGGACAAGATGGCCGAGTGGCTGGAGGAAAACCCCGCTCACGCCAAGACCGTCTGCCAGAAGATCATCGATGCCGCTGCCGCCCGCGAGGCCGCCCGCAAGGCCCGCGAGATGACGCGCAAGGGCACGATGACGGTCGCCTCCCTGCCCGGCAAGCTCGCCGACTGCCAGGAGCGCGACCCCGCCAAGTCCGAACTGTTCCTGGTGGAGGGCGATTCGGCCGGCGGCTCGGCCAAGCAGGGCCGCGACCGGCATTTCCAGGCGATCCTGCCTCTGCGCGGCAAGATCCTCAACGTCGAGCGCGCCCGCTTCGACCGGATGCTTGGCTCGCGCGAAATCGGCACGCTCATCCAGGCGATGGGCACCGGCATCCGCGACGATTTCAACCTGGAGAAGCTGCGCTACCACAAGATCGTCATCATGACCGACGCCGACGTGGACGGCGCGCACATCCGCACGCTGCTGCTCACGTTCTTCTATCGGCAGATGCCGCAGATCATCGAGGCCGGGCACCTCTACATCGCCCAGCCGCCGCTCTACAAGGCGACGCGCGGGCGCAGCGAGGTCTATCTCAAGGACGAGGCCGCGCTCGACCAGTATCTGGTGGATGCCGGCATCGACGCCATGGTGCTGGAGACAGCCGGCGGCGCCCAGCGCTCCGGCTCGGATCTGCGCGACCTCATCGATCATGCCCGCCGCATGCGCACGCTGATGCGCCACGCGCCGCGCCGCTATGACGGCGCCATCGTGGAAGTGCTGGCGCTGGCCGGCGCGCTGGCCGCCGAGCTGTCGCCCGAGGCACGCACCGAGGCGTTCGATCGTGCCATCGCCATGCTCGACGCAGCCGATGCCGACGGCGACTGGACTGGCCGCATCACTGCGGAAGGCGGCTATCATCTCGAGCGGCTGATGCGCGGCGTCACCGATCATCACATCATCGAGGGCAGTTTCCTCTACTCGCAGGAAGCCCGCAAGCTGGACATGCTCGCCCGCGAGCAGGCGGAGAGCTACCGCACGCCCAATCGCCTCATCACCGCGCGCGGCGCGGCCGCATCTGCGGCGGCGGCACAGACGGAGGACAGCGCGGCCGAAGCGGAGGACGACCTGACCGCCGCGGGCGAAGCGCTGCCCGCTGGCGAGACCGCCGGCACCGCCGCCGTCCTTTCGGCCAAGGGCGTCTCCGTCACACGCCCGTCCGAGTTGCTCGACGCCGTGCTCGCCGCCGGGCGCAAGGGCCTCAGCATTTCGCGCTACAAGGGTCTGGGTGAGATGAACCCCGAGCAGCTCTGGGAAACCACGCTCGATCCCAACAACCGCTCCATGCTGCGCGTCGAAATCGCCCAGGCGGACATCGCCGACGAGATCTTCACGCGCCTGATGGGCGACGTGGTGGAACCGCGGCGGGAATTCATCCAGGACAATGCCCTGAACGTCGCCAATCTCGACGTTTAAGAGGTCGCTCGGGCTGGGCGCGTCGCAAGGCGCGCTCCCTGGAAAAAGGACATGTCGCTCCACCCAACCGAGCTTGGCCATTCTTGGCGCAAGCCGTTGATGGCCCGCGTTTCATTTCCTGTTTTCCCGCAATTTTTCAGAGCATGGGATGTATCCATCCGGTCGGGAAATGGGCTAGGCTATCTGCTCAGGCCGCAATCAATTGATCGGATGAGGACAGAGGATGCTGGACAGAAAGAAGATGCTCTTGGCGGCGCTCGCGACGGCGCTTGCCTTTTCGCCGACTGCACGTGCCGTGGCGCAAGGCCCCGTGCCGACGCAGCAGGAGCTGGCCGACAGGGCGGCTATCGAAGACCTTGTAACGCGCTACTACAATCATTTCGGCGGCGGGATTCAGAGCCGGATCGCGGAATTCTATGCCGACGATGCCGAAATGATTCTCGGCCAGAGCAGCTACAAGGGAATCGAGGCGATCAAGGGGGCCTATGCGGCCGTGCCGGCGGATGCGCCCCAGCGCAAATCCTTCGCGCTCAACATCCTCATCAACAACTTGCAGATTAAGGTCAGCGGCGACACCGCCACGGCCCGGATGGTGTTCACGGAAGTGATCACCGAGAAGCAGGGAGATGCGCCCAAGCTCCTGATCCAGGGCCGCGAGTTCGATCACTTCGTGAAGCGGAACGGTCGCTGGCTGATATCCAAGCGCCAGGTCATGGCCGCCAATGGGGTTCCCGAAGGCTGGCAGGACTGAGTTTGCAACCGGGATGGGTCGTGAACGGGCGAACCATCGGCAATGACAGCGGGCGGCGCAGGGCATGCGCCGCCCGTTTGCATTTCGGCGGCTCGTCACCGGGGGCTGGTCTGCCTGTTCCGTTCAGGAGGCACAGCGGGCCTCTCCTCAGCCAGCCATGACCGAGTGGGATGGCATGTCTGCGTTTCAGGCGAGCGTGAGCCGCGACAGGATGCGCCTGACGCGGAGGACACCTCTAGCCGGCAAGAGCCCTCGCCTGCACCCGTGCGGGCTGGACGTGGATGTCGACGATGAAGGCAGCGGCCGAAACGAGGATGGCGCCAATCGCCATCGCAATGAAAAACGGGACGAGGCTGCCGTTGCCCAGATCAATCAAAAACCCGCCGCCGAAGCTCGCCACAATCGCGCCGAGCCGGCCGGTCATCATGCCAAAGCCAATGCCCGCTGACCGGCAGGATTGTGAATAGCCAAGCGTCATCATGACGTAGATCGTTGCGATGCCCACACTGACGATGCCTGAAATAGAGGCGATCAGCGCCTGGATCGCGAGACGCACGGCCGGGGAAGGCGAGACCCGGAACACTTCCACCATGGCTCCAGCCGCCACGACCAGCACGAGCAGGACGATCGACACGCCCAGCATGACAGCCTTGGAACCAAAGTGCCGCGCGAGGAAGCCGGCGGCGAGAGCCCCGGCAATCGAAGTGATGCCGACCGCGAAACTCGTTGTCAGCGCCTGCTCCAGCGTCAGCCCGGCTGCGGTGAGGAACGTCGTTCCCCAGGAAATGACCCCATAAGCCACCAGCGTGCTGGCGGCGAACCCAATGCTGACGCCGCTATTCAGTCGCCTGTTCGTCGCGTGAAACACGCCGATGTCCGTCGAAGGCGCGGTCTCTGGGCTCGCCTCCTGCGCCTTGGGAGCATCGAAGATCAGTTCCTCGTCCGTCACCTTCCGGGCAAATTTTCGCGCGCGGGCCTGCTGACCCTTCGCGGCCAGGAAGGGCGGGCTGTCTTTCAGGATGCCCAGGATGAGCACGATCAGCAGCAGCGTGGACGCGCCGAACACCACGAACGTCCCCCGCCAGCCATAAGCCGCCAGCAGGTCGGGCGCGAGCGCAGCGGCGACGGCCCCGCCCGCAGGCGTCCCCACCGACAATGTCGTGATTGCATAAGAGCGCCAGCGCTCCGGCAGCCATTCGCTGGCCAGGGCAAGGGAGTTGGGAAAGGCGGCTCCGAAACCCAGCCCGCCGACAAGCCGATAGGCGGTCATTTCCACCAGCGTATCGGCAGTGCTGGCGGCAAGTGTGGCCAGCCCGAACACCAGCGCGGCGCCCGCGAGCGCATTGCGGCGCCCGATGCGGTCGCCCACCGTCCCGCCGATCCACGCGCCCAGGCCCATGCCGACGAGCGCGGCGCTCATCGCCCAGCCGAAACTGCCGCGGTCCACCCCCCAGTCGGCAATGATGACCGGGGCCACGAGGCCAAGCAGCTGGAGGTCGATGCCGTCGCCGATCAGGACGAGCATGCAAACCAAAAAGGTTGCCCATTGAAATGGCCGCAGGCGCCCGGCGGAAAGCGCCTTCTCATAGTGTATGGCCATCCCGTTCCTCCCCTCGCCGCCTATCGCCGGCACTTCGCCGCCTCATCAAGGCCGCTTTTGACTGTCGTTTCCGCCCGTGTCGATCGGTTGGGGCGAAGTATTCTTATGCGTCCGGCGTCTGGCTTCTTGTGACCCGAGCTCTTTTCCCGCCTTTCGACCACGCTGCTCGTTTGTCAGAACATACCGTTCTGGTTCTTCGCTTCTGCCGGATCCGGAATATCCTGGATCACGTCCCAATGCTCGACCACCTTGCCGTCCTCGAGCCTGAACACGTCGATGATCGCCCGCCCGCGCGTGCCGGGTTCCCGCACGGAATGGACGTGCAGGATCACGAAATCGCCGTCCGCATAGGCATGTTTGATCTCGTTATGCTGCTGAGGAAACTGGGCGCGGAGAAAGTCTATGAAGCCGCGCAACCCTTCCGCGCCATCCGTGGCCGTGGGATTGTGCTGGATATATTTATCGCCCAGATATTGAGCGGCGGCCTCATAGTTCTTTTCGTTGATCGCCTGGTTGTAAAACGCGATCACGGTTTGCTTATTCGCGTCCTCACGCTGCACATGCGCGGCGATATCTTCGCCGGCGGTTGTGGAAGGCGCCGTGCAGGCGCTCGCCGTCATAAGAAGGAGAGCGAACGGCGCTATGATCTTCCTGCTCAGAACCATCGTCGAAATCACTCCCCTTTTCTAGCGCGTCTGCTTGGACAATGCAGATCAGACCAAGACATGAATAGCAACCCTCTTGCGGGCTCTCTTTCCGGCCGCGTACGCAGCCGGCGCGGCGGTCACATCAAAGGGCGGCCCCTTCCTTGCGCACCTCAACGGTCGCCTGCGCCGTGAGATTGCCGACCTGTTCGACCACCGCCCCTTTGCCATTGGCATCTTCGACCACGAGCTTGACCCACAGCGTGTCGCCATTCTTGTAATAGGCCGTTTTCTGCGCCTCGCGCAGGGCGGCGAGGCTCGCTTCAGGCACGCCGCCGGCGGCGGTGGCGAAGCCGGGCAGTTCAAAGATCACGAAGGAGCCCTGATCCATTTCCCGCAGGGACAGGGAGAGAGTATCGCGGGCCGTCTCGACCCTCAGCTCGGCGCCGCTGCCGATGGTGGTTTCGCCGGTATATTCATACCGTCTGCCATTGCGCTGAAGGATGATCGGGTTGGTGATGGGGCCAGTCTGGAAGCCGCTGAACTCGCCAGCGATGCTGAAGCGGCCCATGTCTCCCTTGCAGATGGCGGCATTCCAGCTCGCCTTCATTTCACACGTGCCTTCATCGGACGCGATGCCGTTGTCGATGACGATATAGGCGCCCGGCGTGCCGCCGATCGACCCATCCAGATCACGGAAGGCCGCGCTCCGATAGGCGGCGCTCCGTCCGTAATCGGAGGCCCAGCGGCGCTGGATCGGCGGGAAGCTGACCGGCTGGGCGTTGACGAACGTCAGCCCCTTGACCGAATTTTCCGTACTCATGCCAAAGCTGGTGAACAGCAGGTAGGAGAGCGCACCCGCGTCGCGCTGCGCGTTGGGCACGTAGTTCACGAACCTGGTATTTTCCACTTCATGGTGGAAATCATAATATTCGTAACCCCGGATCGGGAAGTCCGCCGCTGCCGCCGGCAGGCTGCGACCATAGGCGATTTCCTCGGGCGTGCTGGGATTGCCGATATTGTCGCTCTCCCCCACGAACAGCGAGTCGATCACGCGCGAAGTGAAAGGCGCGATCCCCGGAATGCCGGAGGCATGAGTGAAGCCGATGGCGTTATCGGCCAGCTTCAGATTGGAATAGAGGTGATACTCGCCACGGCCCCAAATAGCGCCGTTGCGGTTCTTGTAGCCGGTGAAATTGTCGAAGACCGCCAGCACCAGCCCGCTCTTGGTATCGGTCGGATCGACGTAGCTGGTGAGGTTGGGGCCGGCGATGCCGAATTTGCCGTCCGGCCCGGGGCCGCGATCCAGCATCATGCCGTCGAAATTGGAATGGGCGACATTGCCGCTGAACTCCCGCAGCCTCGT
>DASRXY010000168.1:0-7343 GCA_035654035.1 Sphingobium sp.
AGCGCGACCTCGATTTCGCGCGCAAATATGCGCTGCCGGTCCAGCGCGTGGTGGCACCCGCCGGCGAGGCGGACGCGCCCATTGGCGAGGAGGCCTATACCGGCCCCGGCAAGCTGGTGCATTCGCGCTTCCTCGATGGGCTGGAGGTCGAGGCGGCCAAGGCCGAGGTGATCCGCCGCGCCGAGGCGGAGGGCTGGGGCCAGGGCACGACCGTGTGGCGCCTGCGCGACTGGGGCGTTTCGCGCCAGCGCTACTGGGGCACGCCGATCCCCATCATCCATTGCGAGGGCTGCGGCGTGGTGCCGGTGCCGCGCGATCAGCTTCCCGTTACGCTGCCCGAGGATGTTACCTTCGACATTCCCGGCAATCCGCTCGACCGGCACCCGAGCTGGAAGCATGTCGATTGCCCCAAATGCGGCAAGCCCGCGCGGCGCGAGACGGACACGCTCGACACGTTCGTCGATTCAAGCTGGTATTTCATTCGCTTCGCCAGCCAGCCCAAGGATAAGCCCTTCGACCGCGAAGAGGCCGAGAGCTGGCTGCCGGTGGGGCAGTATATCGGCGGCATTGAGCATGCGATCCTGCACCTGCTCTATGCCCGCTTCTGGACGCGCGCCCTCCAGCATATCGGCAAGATCGGCATCGCCGAGCCGTTCACGGGCCTGTTCACGCAGGGCATGGTGACGCACGAAACCTACAAGTCGCCCGAGGGCAAGTGGCTGAGCCCCGAGGAGATCGAGCGGCGCGACGGTGTCTGGACCATGATCGAGAGCGGGGCGCCGGTGAAGGTCGGCCGCATCGAGAAAATGTCCAAGTCCAAGAAGAACGTCGTGGACCCAGACGAGATCATCGAGCGCTTCGGCGCCGATGCGGTGCGCTGGTTCATGCTGTCCGACAGCCCGCCCGAGCGCGACCTTGCCTGGAGCGACGCGGGCATCGAAGGCGCATGGCGCTTCGTCAACCGGCTCTACCGCCTGTTCGGCCAGGTTGGCGAGACCGGCGAAGGCGGCGCCGACAAGGCGCTCGATCGCAAGCTGCACCAGACCATCGACGGCGTGGCCAAGGACATCGAGGCCCTGAGCTTCAACAAGGCCGTGGCCAAGCTTTATGAGTTGACCAACGCCATCGAGAAGGCCGCGCCCTCCGCCAGCCGCGCTGCCGCCATCCGCGCGCTGCCGCTGCTGGTCGCGCCGATGACCCCGCATCTCGCCGAGGAAGCCTGGGCGGAGATGGGCGGCGAAGGGCTGATCGCCGACGCCATGTGGCCGCCCGTCGATCCGGCCTTGCTGGTCGACGATGAAGTGACCATTGCCATTCAGGTGATGGGCAAGCTGCGCGATACGATCACCGTCGCCAAGGGCACGGACAAGGCGACGCTGGAGTCGCTGGCGCTGGCCGCGCCCAATGTGGCGCGCATGCTGGACGGCGGGTCGCCCAAAAAGGTGATCGTCGTGCCCGACCGCCTCGTCAATCTGGTGATCTGATGCGCGCCGGGCCCGCCGCGCTGCTGCTTCTGGCATTGCCCGTTGCGCTCGCCGGCTGCGGGCTGCGGCCGATTTACGCGGGCGGCGCGCAGGGCGCAGCCGCGCAGGCGCTGGCGGGCGTGCAGGTGGAGCCCATCGAAGGCAAGGCCGGCTGGCTCATGGAGAACGCGCTGCGCGACCGGCTCGCGACAATGGGCCAGGGCGACCCGCGCTATTCGCTGCGGGTGAAGCTCGATGACCGGATCGAAGGCCTGGGTGTGCGCGCCGACGACAGCGTCACGCGCGAGCGGCGCACGTTGCGCGCGCGCTTCCAGCTCGTCGATATGGGCAGCGACGAGACGCTGCTCGATGAGACGGCCTCCTGGGATGCGGGTATC
This sequence comes from Sphingobium sp., assembly GCA_035654035.1. Taxonomy (GTDB): domain Bacteria; phylum Pseudomonadota; class Alphaproteobacteria; order Sphingomonadales; family Sphingomonadaceae; genus Sphingobium. Next base: position 1,862 of record DASRXY010000168.1, read on the forward strand.
GATGTCGCCAGCAGCGATTATGCGACCGTCGCGGCCGAGGACAGCGCGCTGGAGCGGCTGACGCAGATCGTCGCCGACCGCGTGCTCTCGCGCGTGGCGGCCGCCCAGCGCTGATGCCGGGCTGATGCTCAAGGGCGACAGCGCCGAGGCGCAGCGGGCGCTCGACACGCCCGATCCCAGCATCCGCCTGTATCTGCTCTACGGGCCCGACGAGGCCGGCAGCGAGGCGCTGGCCGCGCGCTTCGGCAAAGCCCAGGGCGCGGGAGTGGAGCGCGTGGACCTGGATGGCCCCACGCTGTCGCGCGATCCCGCCCGGCTCTCGGACGAGGCCAATGCCATCTCGATGTTCGGTGACAAGCGCTGGGTGCGCGTGCAGCCTGCCGGCGATGAAGTGACGGCGGCGGTCGAGGCGCTGTTCGGGAATGAGGCAACGGGCGGCGATCCGGTGGTGATCGTCGCCGGCAACCTGCGCAAGAATGCCAAGCTCCTCGCGCTGTGCGAAGGCCGGAAGGACGCGCTCCGTATCGTCAGCTACGCGCTTGACGCGCGCTCGGGCGAGCAGGCCGCCGTTGCCATGGCGCGGGCGCAGGGGCTCACGCTGTCCCCCGATCTCGCCCGGCGGCTGGTTGCCCTGTCGAGCGGCGAGCGTGGCCTGCTGGCGAGCGAGATCGACAAGCTCGCCCTCTATCTCGACGCGGCACCGGACCGACCGCAGCAAGCAACGGCGGAGGCGCTCGATGCACTGGCAGCCGAGGGTGGCGAGCAGCATCTCTTCAAGGCGGCGGGTGTCGTCCTCTCCGGCAATCTGCGCGGCGCCGAGCGCGAAATGGCGCGGCTGCGGCAGAATGGCGGCTCGCTTGCGGGCCTGCTGCGCCTGACGCTCCAGCGCGCGGTCCAGATCGGCCAGCAGCAGGCCGGGGTCGGCGCACGCGGCGGCTGGGGCGGCGAGGATCTCTCGCGCTGCTGGAATGCCGAGACGATCGGTCGCGCCATCCACCGCCTCGCCGAGGCCGAGCGGACCGGCCGCCTTCAGCGCGGCGTGGGCGAAACCGTGATGGCGCAGGAATTGTTCACCGTTGCCCGCATGGCGGCGCGGAGCCAGCGCTAGGGGTATATTCCCGGCGCGCCTGGGGCCGCCTGGAGCAATTCCCTCCCTGGCGCGAGATGCCGAGGGCGAAGCTGTGCTTCTGGATTATGCGTTTTGGCATGGCGCGGGCTCGAAACACCGCTCCGCCATTGACGTTGCTGCCCGCACGCCCAATATTCCGCACATGGAAAAGCTCGATCTCACCGAGGCGCAGTGGCGCGAGCGCTTGGGGCCGGAGCGTTATCGCATCCTGCGCGAAGCCGGCACGGAGCGCGCGTTCACCGGCGAATATAATGGCATGAAAGAGCCCGGCCTCTATCGCTGCGCAGGCTGTGGCCAGCCGCTCTTCACCTCCGAAACCAAATATGACAGCGGCTCGGGCTGGCCCAGCTTCACGGCGCCGGTGGCCGAGGATGCGGTCGAGGAACATGCCGATGGGAGCCATGGCATGCGCCGCGTCGAGGTGCGCTGTGCGCGCTGCGAGGGACATCTGGGCCACGTCTTTCCCGATGGGCCGGGCCCCACGGGCCTGCGCTATTGCATGAACAGCGCCTCTCTCGACTTCGAGCCCAAGCAGGATTAGAGCCTGCGCTGCGGGCATCATTCAGCACAAGTAAAGGCGGCTGACGCTTTCTCGCGCATGGACCAGTGTCGCAACGAGCGAGGCAAACGGAACGCATGGCGAAAAGGAAGTCGGTGAGCACCGCGCGGCTGTGGACGCTCCGCCTGCTCAAGATCGGCCTTGGCCTGGCCGCTGCCGGCCTGCTCGCGCTCGTGGTGGCCGTGGTCATCGCGATGCAGTCGCTACCCAGCTTCGATTCGCTCAAAAGCTCGCCCAATGGGCAGATGATCCGCGTCCATGCCATGGACGGCACGGTCATCGTCTCGCTGGGCCCCAGCTATGGCCGCTGGCTCTCCTACGGCCAGATTCCCGAGGTGATGGTGGACGCGCTCGTCTCCACCGAGGACAAGCGCTTCTATATGCATCCCGGCGTCGACCCGGTGGGCATGGCCCGCGCGGCATGGGTGGCCTATGCGCAGCGCGGGACGGGCCGCCGCCTCCAGGGCGCCTCGACCATCACGCAGCAGCTCGCGCGCAACATCTTCCTCAACAACAGCTATTCGGCCGGTCGCAAGCTGCGCGAAATGGTGCTGGCGCTGGCCATGGAGCGCAAGTTCAGCAAGCGGCAGTTGCTGGAGCTGTATCTCAACAAGATGTATTTTGGCGGCGGCGCCTATGGCGTCGATGCAGCCAGCCGCAAGTTCTTCAACCATCCCGGCACCGAGCTGAGCACGGCCGAGGCCGCCGTGATCGCCGGCATGTTGAAGGCGCCCTCCCATTATTCGCCCACGGCTGATGTCGAAGCCGCGCGCGGCCGCGCCGGCGTGGTGCTGGACCTGATGGCGGAGAATGGCGTCATCACGCGCGACGAGCGCGCCGCCGTCGATCTCGACAAGGTGAAGATGGCGCCCGGCGCCACGCAGGACAGCGTGCGGTATTTCACCGATTGGGCGCTGCCCCAGCTCGATACGCTGGTCGGCGAGCGCGAGCAGCCGCTGGATGTCTATACGACCATCGATCTCAAGCTCCAGCGCGCGGCAGTGGCGGCGCTGCGGGCTCATGCGCCGGGCGGGGCGCAGGGCGCGCTGGTGAGTCTCGATCGCGATGGCGCGGTGCGCGCCATGGTCGGCGGGCTCGATTATGTCAGCTCCAACTACAACCGCGCCACCGTGGCCGAGCGTCAGCCCGGCTCGGCCTTCAAGCTGTTCGTCTATCTGACCGCGCTGGAAGCGGGCTACACGCCCAACACCGCCGTCAACGACGGGCCCGTCACCATCGACGGCTGGAGCCCGCGCAACGACAACCGCAAGTTCGCCGGCGATATCGACGTGCGCACCGCCTTTGCCTATTCCATCAACACCGTGGCGGCCAAGCTCGGCATGGAAGTGGGCTTCTCCAACGTCGCCAGCATGGCGCGGCGCTTCGGCATCTCGACCACCGTCAACACCCACCCCTCCATGGTGCTGGGTACGTCCGAGGTGCATCTGATCGATATGACCCGCGCCTTCGCCGCAGTCGCGCGCAAGGGCGTGGCAGTGGCGCCCTACGGCATCATCAAGGTGACGACGGCAGACGGCGACGTGCTCTACCAGCATGAGGACGACAGCAGCCGCGTGCTGGTGGCGCCCTGGGTGGCGGCGGGCACGACCGACCTGCTGCAGACGGCGGTCAATACCGGCACGGGCCGCAATGCACAGATCGGCCGGCCGGTCGCGGGCAAGACCGGCACGACGACGAGCAACAAGGATGGCTGGTTCATCGGTTTCTCCAGTGGCCTCACCACCGGCGTGTGGATGGGCCGCGACGATGGCAAGGCGGTCGGCGGGCTGGCGGGCGGCCGGGCGCCCGCGCGCGCCTTTGCCGATTATATGAAGATCGCCGTGGCGAATCGCGCGGTCGAGACGTTCGATACCGGCGTTACGTTGCCTGAATGGCAGCTCGAACCGGACGACGAAGCCTATGGGCTCGACAATGGCGGCATGATGGTCGATCCGGACGGCAATCCCATCGATCCGGGCGACGAAAGCGTCAACCCTGAGCAGAGTGCGGGCGCCGCGCCCGGCGAGGTGGAGGCGCCCCAGCGCATCGACCAGAAGTGGATCGACTCCGTGCTCGGCCGCACGCCCAGGCAAGAGCCGGCGCGGCCATCAACGCCCGCCGCACCGGCCGCCCCGCCGCCGCCCGCACCGCGCCCCTAAGCGCCAGCTTCCTTTCAGGCATCGCGCTCGCAACCGCCGTTGCATTCTGGCTCTGAGCCAGTCTGAGTCGAGTTCTTACGTGCCCGCGCTGACACCAGATGTTGACACCAAGCCTGTCTGCCTTACCTACTCTGGTAAATTCAGATTGTAGAAAGAACCGAAGGGGGGGGCGGGTGAGCGACGTTCTATTCGAATCTGGCAGCATCCGAATAACGAAGTCTGTCGCCAAATTCGGGTCAGAGACTTATCCGGTCACGAACATTACGAGTGTCGGGATCAGCGAGTCGTACCCTTATGCGCTACTTGGTATCATCGTTGCGCTTGGCGGGATGTTTTGGGCTGGTTACGCCATAGGGGCCGGCGCGGGCATATTGGTATTGGCCGGAGGCCTCTATGTCACATTCAAGCGCTTGCCCAAAAAATATAGCCTCACAATCAGAACATCCGGTAGCGATGTGACGGTGTTTACGTCGAAGGATTATGGTCTGGTTGATAAGGCGCGGGAAGCATTGGAAACGGCCTTTATCCGCTGACGCTGGCTATTTCGCTGGGGCAGGCGCGGGCTATTATGCGTCCGCCATCGTCCCACTTGTGGACGTACATCGCGATACTGGGCGTGAGCTTCTGGCACGAGGGTGCTGTCAATCGGATGCCAACCGCTCTCCACAAGATGGAGTTCTCACACTGGCACCTTTCAGGCGTCAGGCTCGTCCGTGCTCGGGTGCGGGAGGAGTCTGAGAAGTGACTGCGGCGTTCGGCTGGGCCCTGCGCTGCTGCCTGCGCAGGAACACGGACTCCGTCTCGCTTGGATCGCGCAAACGCCGCAGGAGCCCATCGCCCGCGCTACGGCCGGTAGCGGTGGAGCCCGGCGCCCTCGCGGCGCAGCCACGCGCGCGCGGCATCGGGGTCGGCGGGCGAAATGGCCCGGACCAGAGCGTGGAAGGCAGGGCCATGATGCATATGGCGCAGATGCGCGACCTCGTGCGCGACGATCGCCTGCCTTACGAAAGGCGGTGCCAGGATGAGCCGCCAGCTATAGCGGATGGCGCCGCTCGATGCGCAGCTTCCCCAACGCGAGCGGGGATCGCCGATGGAGACGGTGGTGAGCGGCAGGCCATGGGCGCGCGCCAGCGCTTGCGTCTCCACCGTCAGCGTCTCGAGGGCGCGGTCCCGCAGCCAGCGGACCGCGCGCGCGCCGGCATGGGCGAGCGGCCCGCCGACGATCATCACGTCTTCCTCCAGCGCGACATGGCGCCCGGGCGTGCCGGTGGCGACGATGCGCACCATGCGCCCCTCCACCGGGATCTCCGCACCATCGGCGATGCGCACCAGCTCGGCGCGGCGCGCGCTCTGCCGTTCGAGCCAGGGTGATTGCTCGGCCGCCCACAGCAGGGCGGGACGCAGCGGCGCGCGGGGCGGCAGCGTAAGTCGCGCCTCGCCCTTCACGGGGTCGAAGCGCATGCGCATCCGCCGTGCCTGGGCATGGCGCGTCACGACGATCGGGATGCGATCCCCGTTGGCGAGCGTCAGATGATGCTCAGAGGGGCCGGTCGACAATATGATTCTCCAGGTCGCCAGCCAGCGCCTCGGAAATCGTCCAGCCTCGCACCGACACACCGGCGCGGTGCACGGCCT
>DASRXY010000169.1:0-15508 GCA_035654035.1 Sphingobium sp.
ACACCACGGCCGACGAGCGCCCCCGCGTATCATCGCGGTGCGCCGCCGCAGCGCTCGTTCGGGCGATCAGTCCTCACGCGGCCATAGCGAGAGCGTGGGCTGCACACGTCAACGGCTGCAAGGCCGTCGCTTGGGGCCATCGGCGTCCCACACAAAAGGGGAGCGGCGCGCTGGCCCCGCTCCCCCCTCATGATCGCGCGACGGCGTCTTATTGCTTGCCGGCCACCGAATAGGTGATGGCGGCGTTGCGCGTCTTCTGGAACTCAGGGACGGTCATGCCCTTGAAGGCAGCATAGACGTCGATATTGCCGATGCCGAGCACGGCGGCCATCTTCTCCAGCATGAAGAAAATGACGCCGTAATGGATCATGCCGATCCAGTCGCGGCGACGGATGAGGTCCTGTTCCTCCTCGGTGAGGTCGGATTCGGCGAACAGCCCTTCCTGATCCTCAACGAAGCGCTTGCGGAAGTCCGGCTCGATCAGGCGGTGAAGGAAATGGTTCATCCGGAAGCCCTTGACCGCGCGGTCGATGGTGAAGGGATAAGTGCCCTCGATCTCCTCGACACCGGCCAGCTCGCGCTTGGCGCGGGCGCGCAGCGCCTCGTCGCTCTCCGCCGGCGGCACCGGATCGCCCAAGTCTTCCAGCAGCATGGTCGCGATCGCGGTCATGGACGGGAGGAAATAGCTCTGGTGGAGCTTGTTCACCTTCTCCGAGAGCGCGCCGCGCATCAGCAGCCACATCACGATCTCGGCGCCTTCCCAGCCGCCGAGCTTGGCGAGGTCCGTCACGGTGGCGCTGAGCAGCGACGTGGGGTCGTTGGTCAGCTTCTCCATGAACTCCATGTCCCAGGCGGTGTTGTTGAAGCCCGCCCGCTCGCCATGCACCTGGTGCGAGAGGCCGCCGGTGCCGGCAATCACCACCTTGATGTCCTTGGGATAGCTCTGGATCGCGCGACGCAGCGAGCGGCCGAAATCCCAGAAGCGCTTGGCCTTGGGAATGGGATGCTGGAGCACGCCGCACTGGAGCGGCACGATGCGGCAGGGCCAGCCATGCTCATGCTCGAGCAGCACCGAAAGCGGCGAGAAGGCGCCATGGTCGAGGCCCAGGCCCTGCCAGTAGGCGAGGTCGAACTCATCGGCGACCATGCACTCGGCAATATGCTTGGCGAGGTCCGGGTCGCCCTTGATGGCCGGCAGGTCGCGCTGGCCGCCGCCTTCGTCCGCCGGCGAATATTCCTCGCCCACGCCGAGCGCGAAATGCGAGTAATGCGTGAAGAAGGACGTCATGTGATCGTTATAGACATAGAGGATCACGTCCGGCTTCTCGCGGGCGAGCCATTGCTTGACCGGCTCGAACCCCTCGAAGATCGGCGCCCAGACCGGGTCATCGAACTTCTTCGCATCGTGCGCGAAGGCAATGGTGGGTGTGTGGGAAACGGCGACGCCGCCGATGATCTTAGCCAAAGGACCTCTCCTTACCAACGTCTGGGGCCATGGAATCGCCCCGGATGGATCTGTTGCACTTCACATGAAATTTGTATGTGAAGCAAACAGAATTCCTTGATCTGCCGCAAAGGGCGCGGGCGAGGGGCCCGCCTTATCCGCAGGGTTCTGACGGGATGCCCGGCAGGCGCGCCATGTGCTGCGAGGGAAAGGGCGCGACCAGCGGGCAGGCCTCCTTCCAGGAGGCCGCCAGCCATGTCTCATGATCCTCAGCGTGGAGGATGACCGGCATGGCCGCCGCGCCCACCCCGGCGCCGATGAGACGATTGGGCGCGCAACTGAGCAGCGCGAAGCTCGGCACCTCGCTATCCCGCCAGATGCCCGCCAGAGCGAAGAGCGGCGGGCCGGCGAGGTCCGGCGGAACACCGGCGAGCCCCAGCCAATGGGGCATGCGGCAGCCGGTCGCCAGGTCTTGCGCCCGCCCCCATTTGCGGAAGGCCGTGGCCGGCACCAGGCAGCGCATCTCCGGCTGCCGCAACGTCCCGATCCAGAAAGGACTTTCCAGATTGCGCACATGGAGAACAGGCGGCCCCGACGCGGCGGCGACGCGCGGCGGCGGCGGCACACCCCATTGGCGCGGTACGAGACGGCGCATCCGATCGCGGCCACGCACGATCACCGGCGCATAGCCGCCGGGCCCCACCACGCCGCCTTGCCAGGGGTCCGCACCAGCCTGCGCGCCGAACCGCACCGCAACGTCGCGGGCCGTGGCATCGAGGCGATAGAGGTCGGTCATGGCGGCGCGGCGTCTCCGTTGCGCCGCCTTTGTCACCATTCGCCGGCCGCCCGCAAGCGCCTGGCTGGTAGACGGTGCCACGCCGCTATGGCAGGCAGGCGCAATGACCTTCTTCCTGTCCCTCCCGCACGCCCGATGAGCGCCGCGCACGCCCTCATCGACCGGCTCGGCCTGGCGCCGCATCCCGAGGGCGGCTGGTATCGCGAGACCTGGCGCGCGCCGGAAGCCGGCGGCGAACGCGGCCATGCAACGGCCATCCATTTCCTGCTGGAGCAGGGCCAGCACTCGCACTGGCACCGGGTCGATGCGGCCGAAATCTGGCTCTGGCATGCCGGAAGCCCGCTGCACCTCGCCATCGCCGCAGACGAACGCGGACCAGTGCAGACGCACTGCCTGGGCGGCGATCCGCTGGCGGGCGAGCAGCCGCAGATCGTCATTGCACCCAATCACTGGCAGGCCGCGCATGCCGAGAGGGGCTGGACACTGGTGAGCTGCGTGGTGGCGCCGGCGTTCCGCTTTTCCGGCTTCACGCTGGCGCCGCCGGACTGGGCGCCGGGCCACGACGCAAAGGGCTAAGCGGCGCGCCCGCCGGTCCACTACCCCCTAAAAATCGAAGACCAGGGTGGCACGCGTCGAGGTGTCGGTCGACTGACGGCCGATCGGCGGATCGGTTTCCTTCTGCACATTGAAGGAGAGCCGGCCGGAGAGCTTGCCGCTGAGCTTTGCCGTGAGCGCGCTGGTGGCGTTGATCGTGGTGTTCTCATCGCCCGTCAGTGCGGACGCATTCTGCGTGAACTGCATGCCGGGGTTGATCTGCCAGCGATACGCGAGCGAGAAGCGCGCCGCGAAATCCTCTTCCGAGCCGCCGCCGACGAACAGTGTCTGGCGCAGGGCCGGCGCGGCTTCCAGGTCCAGAGTCATGCCGCCCTTGTTGAGCGCGCGATAGCCCAGACCGAGGGATTCGGTAAAGCGCCGCGCGTAGCCCGCAAACTTGTCCTGCTCCCAGCCCAGCGTGCCAACCAGCGACATGCCGTCGCGCAGCGCATAGTTGGCCGAATAGCCCAGAGCATATTTCTGCCGCGCGGTGATGCCGTTGCTGCGCAGATAATCGACCAGACCCGTGAATTTGTGGCGGATGAAGCGCCCTTCTTTGGCGATGTTGAGGCCAATCACCACACTCGTTTCGCGGGTGTTGCCGCTGGAGAAACCGGCACCGGCCTGCCCTTGGCCCGACCAGCCGTCCAGCATGCCTTGGGCCGCCAGCCGCTCCTCGCGCGCCTTGGCGGCCTGCGCCTTCACCTTGGCAATCTCGCTGGAGCCCAGTTCCTGAATTTCGTCGGCATCGTCAGGATTTGTTGCCTTGGCGACGCGCATCACGGCATTGAGCGTCGCATCGTCTCCACCGCGTGCGGCCTCACGGACCATTGCTTCAACCGCAGGCGGCATGGCGGCCGCAGCAGGAGCAACGGTCGCGCCAGCACACAGGATCAGGATCTGGGCCGGGCCGGCGCGAAACAGGCGGGGGCGGATCATGGGCAGCTCCGTGAAGGTCCAAAGCCCTGATCTTGGACCGACGCCGCGGCCGCTTCAACCCGCCCTTGGTCGTAGGTGCGCAGAGTCGGACCGGCTGATATTGTCTCCCAAAGCGCCAACGTATCTGGCCCGCATCGGAACGAAAGGAGCCCCGCGGCAGCGCCGCGAGGCTCGTTGGGCCGGCGTCCGGAGGGCTTTGTCCCGGAGCCCTCCGGCCGAGGCAGCGATCAGGAGAAGCTGACCGCGCTGACGCGGCGGCGACCGCGCATCGTATAGCCCACGGCGCCGAAGCCGAGGATCATCATCGCCCAGCTCGCCGGCTCGGGCACGGCCTGGGTCGGCGGCGTGATCGTCCAGAACAGGAAGTCCTGCTTCTTGTCATTCTGGGCGACATAGAGCTGAAGACCTTCGGTCACGCTACCGGTGAGCGAGGCATTCAGATAGTCGTTGGCACTGCTCAGAACGCCGGAGCCGTTGCGCACGTCATCCGCCCAGAACTGCTTGGGCGTGGTCGTCACCGTCTCATAAATGATATTCCCGCGCCAATCGCGCATGATGTTCCCGCGCCAGTCCTTCTTGGGCACCTGCGTGGTTTCCGTGATCTTGTTGATGTCCAGCGTGGTCATCGTCTCGTTGACGAGTTCCCACAGCGCAAGCTGCACCGCCGCGTCATGCTTCTGGTTGGTCTGGGCGCCCTGGGCGCTGATGAGCGCGCCAATGCGCGCCACGGTCTGATCGCTGCCCGCACCCAGATAATCGGAGAGCGACAACACGTTGAACGTACCGCTGGCGGCCGTCTGGAAGATATCGATGCAATAAGCGAAATATTCGACCGGAACGCTCGACGAACCGTTGTTCAGCGTTCCCGTCAGATATTGCGGCGTCAGCAGCACGTTATTGACCGAGGTGGTCGGGCTGCTGGTCTTGTGCAGATCAGCCGTCGGCACGCCGGAGTTGTAAACCTTGGTAACGGTCGCAGTCAGCGTGACCGCGGCCTGGGCGGTGCCCGCGAAGGTAAGCGCGGCGCTGGTCAGCGCCATCCCAAGAAGCTTGTTCATTTCGATACCCCTACACTGTGTCCCAGGCCGGTATCGCTCGGATGCGTTCAAATATAAATATTCGTTAACTTTAAAAGTTGGCGGTTAACTTTCTTCTTTGTGCCAAAATGACCGATATGTTTCCCAAAAATCGTTAATTTACAGGAGGTGGATTTAACGAACATGGTTAACGTCTGACGCAGCGTTCTAAACGAATCCGGCGACTCGGACGTGCAGGACCTGGGAGTGGCCGACAGGTCATGGATCGGCGCACCAACTCGGCTCATCTTCTCGGAAAAGAAAATGACCGTGGAACTGGCAGCCCAAACTCCCGCAACGCCCACACAGAGCGCCGAGGTCTCGTTAAATTCCGGTATGTTCAGATCGCGACTGTCTCGACCCGATTTCGGGAGGCGCTAGGCGCGGCGCGGGCGACCGAAGGCTTCGCGCAATTCGTCCTTGGCGGCCTCTAGCACCTTGCGCTGTGCAGGATCGAGGTCGTCGCCGGCGCGGTTGATGTAGAAGGTGAGCATCGACATGGCGGAGCGGAACGGCCCCGCCTTGCGCCGCCGGCTCGCCTCGGCCGAGCGTTTGAGCGAGGCGGCGATCGCCTTCGGGTCCTTGCGCGTGAAGACATCCTGCTCAAGATCGAGCGCATCGCTGCTCTCGGTCACATGCTGTGACCATTTCTTCGTTCCACCCATCATTCGCGTGCCTTCCCACCCTGGATCCGTGCCGCCCCCGCCATGGATCGCACGTTCGCGCCGTCGCCGGCCTCCCGGTCCCGAGGGGCCGGTCAGGCGCGACGACAGCGCGAACGTGAACCAGAGGAAGAAATGCGCGAGAGGAGCACCCGTTCCCCAGCTCGCATCGCCGCCGGTCGACGGCGCCTCAGTCCGCGAAGAGCGCGCCCTGGGGATCGGGCACCGCGCGCAGCGGCCAGCGCCCGCGCAGAACGTGACGCGACAGGCCAACAAGGCTTTCCAGCAGCACGAACCCCTCCACCGCCCAGCCGAAATCGTCGACCGCCCGCTGGCTTGGTGTATCGGCGCGATAGCGCAGAGTCAGATGCGGGTGGAACTGCCAGTCCGGCCGCATGGCTGCGCCAGCCCGCGTCATCTCGTGCGCGATCGCCGCCTGGAGCGTGCGCAAGGCTGGAATCGCCTTGGCAGGACGCAGCGCGGCGGTGCGTGCGCCGATGCTCAGCCGGTCGAGCCGCAATGTGAACGGCGCCGCCGCCACGCTCTCGCCGGCCTGTACCAACGCCGCCATGAGCGCCGGTTGCGGCACAGGGAAATCGGGCGTCAGCGCCAGCGTCACATGCAGACGTTCGGGCGGGAGCAGGCCCTTCTCGCCCAGCGTGGCCACCGCAAAGGCATGGATGCGGTGCGCCGTTTGCCGATCGGGCCGCAGCGCGAAGAAATAGCGATGCGCCTGAAGCATGGGTGAGGGAGGAGAAGAGGAAGCGGGCTGGGGCATGGCAGGACGACTCGGTTAGATGTTGCCATTTTGTTCTCAATTGTATGCGGAGTCTATGGCCGCCTGCATCCTTATCGCCCATCGCCCGTTCTCCGGCGCACACAGCAAGGAGACCGCTCGTGGGCAAGACGCTCAAGGATCTGGCCGAGGACATGCGCCGCATCGATTTCGCCATGCTTATCACGCACGGGCCGGACGGCGCGCTGGCCGCGCGGCCGATGAGCAACAATCGCCAAGTGGACTATGATGGCGATAGCTGGTTCTTCACGGACGAGAATACGCGGATGATCGAGGACATCGCCCGCACGCCGGAGGTGGCGCTCACCTATCAGGGGTCGACCGGCCTGCTGGGGATGCGGCCGCTCTTCATCGCCATCGAGGGCCTCGCCAGCGTGGTGCGCGACCGCGCGCAGTTCGCCGCGCACTGGACGGACGCGCTGGAGCGCTGGTGGCCGCAGCGCATCGCCACGCCGGGCCTGGTCCTTATCCGCGTGGAAGGACGGCGCGCCCATTACTGGGATGGCGACGATGAAGGCGAGCTGCTGCTGGAAGAGGATGCCGCAACGCTGGAGTGAGCGGGCGCGGCGGCCAAGCTGAACCGGCGGGCATGTTCATCCCCGCCATCACCCCAGCGTGACAAACAGCTCCGCCTCGATCACCCATTGCCCGCCGATCTCACGCCACTTGGCCGTATAAAGACCGGACGCGACAACGTTCCCGCCCGCGCCGCTGCCGTGCCAATCCCCGCGCTCGAACGCGATCGGCTCGATGGGAGAGACAATCACCTCGCTGGGCAGGCGCACATAGACCAGCCGGCCCGCCGCGGCGAAATCGCGCCGCCAGACCTTCACCTGCGCCATGCGCCCGGCAATGACGGCGCTGTCCGTCCCCGTGACCATCACGCAGTCGCGCGCCAGAAGCGGCCCGATCGCGTCCGCATCTGCCTCCGCGATGGCACGGTTGAAGGCGGCGCGGCGTGCGCGGATTGTAAGGGCGGCGGCGGTGGTCATGGGCGATCTGTAGCGAAGCGCAGCCAAAATGTCAGGCAATGTGCCTGTGCGCTATGGCGGAAGAGCAGCGCGTCTCAGCCATTCAGAGTGAGCGGATCATTCGATTTGAACTTGCGACTCGTTCTCAATAGATGCGGAAGACCAGACGCCGGGGTTCACCCCAAAAGCCGAGTCAAAGCCAATGTCCCGCGACCTCATCAAGACGTCCAGCTATCTGTGCATCCATCTGGGCGTGGGCTTCTCGGTCGCCTATGTGCTGACCGGCTCGCTGGCGCTGGCCGGCGGCATCGCGCTGATCGAGCCCTGCATCAATGCCGTGGCCTTCTATGGCCATGAACAGGCATGGAAGAAGATCGATGCGCGCGCCGCAAACCACAACGGAGCGGAGACGACACCCGATTCACGCCGCCTCAGCCTCGCCTGAAACGCGCCGGGCAAGCGGTAACCGCAAGCCCGGCCCGATAGGTGTCCGCCCATGATCTTGGCGGCACGGCCATCAGTCGTGCTCCCGGCCGCCCGCGCCCATGTAAAGCTCGCTGCCCGTCTCGCGGAACTTCTCGCTCATCGCCGCCATGCCGGCCTCGGAGTCTTCCGCCGCAATGAAGCCGGTGCTCTCCTGATTCTGCTTCGCGGCAAAATCGCGCACTTCCTGCGTGATCTTCATCGAGCAGAATTTGGGGCCGCACATGGAGCAGAAATGCGCCGTCTTGGCCCCCTCCGCCGGCAGTGTCTGGTCGTGATATTGCTCGGCGGTATCAGGGTCGAGGCTGAGGTTGAACTGGTCACGCCAGCGGAACTCGAAGCGGGCCTTTGAGAGCGCATCATCCCGCACCTTCGCGGCCGGGTGGCCCTTGGCGAGGTCGGCAGCGTGGGCGGCGAGCTTGTATGTCACCACGCCCACCTTCACGTCGTCGCGGTCGGGCAGGCCCAGATGCTCCTTGGGCGTGACGTAGCAGAGCATCGCCGTGCCGTACCAGCCGATCATCGCGGCGCCGATGCCGCTGGTGATATGGTCGTAGCCCGGCGCGATGTCGGTGACGAGCGGCCCCAGCGTGTAGAAGGGCGCTTCCCCGCAGCTTTCGAGCTGCTTGTCCATATTCTCCTTGATCTTGTGCATGGGCACATGGCCCGGCCCCTCGATCATCACCTGCACGTCCTGCGCCCAGGCGCGCTTGGTCAGTTCGCCCAGGGTATAAAGCTCGGCGAACTGAGCCTCGTCATTGGCGTCGGCAATGGAGCCCGGCCGCAGCCCGTCGCCCAGCGAATAGGCGATGTCATAGGCCTTCATGATCTCGCTGATCTCGTCGAAATGCTCGTAGAGGAAGCTCTCCTTGTGGTGCGCGAGGCACCATTTCGCCATGATCGAGCCACCACGCGAGACGATGCCCGTGACGCGCTTGGCAGTCATCGGGATGTAGGGCAGCCGCACGCCGGCATGGATGGTGAAATAGTCCACGCCCTGCTCGGCCTGTTCGATGAGCGTATCGCGGAAGATTTCCCAGGTCAGGTCCTCGGCGATGCCGCCGACCTTCTCCAGTGCCTGATAGATGGGCACAGTGCCGATCGGCACGGGCGAATTGCGGATGATCCACTCGCGCGTATCGTGGATGTTGCGGCCGGTGGAGAGGTCCATCACCGTGTCGGCGCCCCAGCGGATCGCCCAGACCATCTTGTCGACTTCGCTCGCGACGTCGCTGGCCACGGCCGAGTTGCCGATATTGGCATTGATCTTGACCAGGAAATTGCGGCCAATCGCCATCGGCTCGCTTTCCGGGTGATTGATGTTGCTGGGGATGATCGCGCGCCCGCGCGCTACCTCGTCCCGCACGAACTCCGGCGTCACATAATCGGGGATGGCGGCGCCCCAGTCCTGCCCGTCGCGGATATGCGCGCGCACCTGCTCGCGGCCGAGATTCTCCCGCTCGGCGACATATTCCATCTCCGGCGTGATGATGCCGCGCCGGGCATAGTGCATCTGGGAGACATTCATGCCCGGCTTCGCGCGCAGCGGGCGCTTCACGACATTGGGGAAGGGCCGCACGCCGCCGGAGCGGTCGGGGCCGAGCTGGCCGTTGTCCTCCGGCCTGACGGCGCGGCCATCATAGGCTTCCACATCGCCCCGGCCGAGAACCCAGTCCCGCCGCAGCGCCGGCAGGCCGGCCATGATGTCGATCTGCACGGCGGGATCGGTATAGGGACCGGACGTATCGTAAACGCGGATCGGCGGCTCGCCGGATGAGGGCTCCAGATCGATCTCGCGCATCGCGACACGGATGCCGCTGCCCGATTTGGCCGCGACATGGACCTTGCGGCTGCCACGAATAGGTCCGGTGGTGACGCCGATCTCGGCCTTTGCGGGAATATCTGCCATGCGCGTTCCTCCATCGGGCGGACTTCGGGCGGCATGTCGTGCGAGGAGCGCCCTCCCTCCGCCTGTGCTAACAGGTTCAGGTTCGACGGGTCGGATGGCGCTACCCATCCCTCTCAGCCTTTCAGCGGGCTCCCCGGGGATGAAGCAAGTCTAGGCCGGGCGGGCGGGGAAGTCCAGCCGGGCGGCAACGGTGCTCGGGCCAGGTCGAACCGAGCGTCGGCGCGACCAGTGAGACCGGCGAGGATGAGGAGCAAACCGATGACGAGGCCGAGAATGCAGAGCGGCACGAGAATGGGCCGGATCGCCAGCACCAGACGCATGAACAGCGCGGGAAGCGCCAGCAGCAGCACGCCTTCCAGGGCGATGATCCAGCCGACCAGCGAGAGGAGCGTGCCGAGCGGCGTCATCCACTCCTGATGCGCCATGATCCATGCCGCGCCCACGGCAAGCGCCAGCGCGCCATAGCCGAAGAGCAGGCCGGGCGACTCCGCCATCTCCTCCCACAGGCGCGCGCGGCGCGCAGCCGGCATGAGCAGCACGCCGAGCGAGCCGGCGAAGACATAGGCGCCGAACGCGACGGCAAGATGAAGCGTGAGGGGCAGGAGGACACTCATCGGTCGTCTTCTCCTTCAGCCCGCGCGCTCAGCCCTTCTTGCGCGGCTCCGGCGGGATGGTGACACGGATGTCTTCGCCATCCTGACCGGGAAAGCCCTGGAACAGCGCATCCACCAGATTGGGCACGAGGTAGGTGAGGCGATTGCTCAGCGACTGTGCGCGCGCCGTGCCTTCGAACAGGCGCGTACCGCCGTCGGCCTTGTCGATCTTGAGCGTGAGCTGGCTCTGATAGACGACATAGGTCTCGACCTCTTCATAGCCTGGGCCCCACAGGAACGGGTCGTAGAAGCCGAAGGCATAGCCGCCGCGCCAGCCGCGATAGGAACGGTAGGCGAAGGGCCGGTAGAAGGGATCGTAGAAGGGGCTGTAATAGGGCCGCGCAAAACCGCTGGAGCGCACGCGCGGCTGGCCCTTGTCCACGCCGTAATCGAGCCGCACGATGAGCTGGGCGCTGCCCGGATCGACCGCGCGGGTATAGCCCACGTCCGTAAGGCGCGCGGCCACGAGATCGGCATAATGGGCGAATTCCAGGCTGCCGGCGAGCTGGGGATTGTCCGGCATCACCGTGAAGCTCTGGCCCTGCGCGGGAGGCGGCAGCGTCTGGTGGAAGCGCGTCACATTGGCGTTGAAGCCGGTCGAGCAGCCGGTGAGGCCCGCAACAGCGGCCAGCGCGGCGGCGATCGTGTAGAGGCGGGTCTTGCTCATGTGCGCGGTTCCATTCGCTCGGGCGTCATCGTATGGCAACGACGCCCCGTCGCAGACATCTGCTTATCGCACTTCTGCCACGGATCAAATGAACTCCCCTTGAATGGGGCCGGTTCCCCAGCGCTCCCTCAGCGCATCAGACCCATCGCCTCATAGGCGCCCATGAGCGTGGGCTGCGCCGCGTCGGCCGCCTTGCGCGCGCCCGCGGCCAGAATGGCGTCGAGCGTGGCGGGGTCCTCGCGCAGGGCCACATAGCGTGCGCGGATCGGCTCCAGCTTGGCCACGACCAGATCGGCCAGCGCCGGCTTGAACGCGCCGAACCCCTGCCCGCCAAACTGTGCGCAGACCGCATCCGGCGTCATATCCGCCAGCGCGGCATAGATGCCGACGAGATTCTGCGCTTCTGGCCGGCGCTCCAGCCCCGCCGCCTCACTGGGCAGCGGCTCGGGGTCGGTCTTGGCCTTGCGAATCTTCTGCGCCAGCGCGTCAGCATCGTCGGAAAGGTTGATGCGGCTCATGTCTGACGGGTCGGACTTGGACATCTTGGCCGTTCCGTCGCGCAGGCTCATGATCCGCGCCGTCGCCTTCTGGATATAGGGCTCGGGCACGGTGAACAGCTCCACACCGAAATCGGTGTTGAACTTGATCGCCACGTCGCGCGTCAGCTCCAGATGCTGCTTCTGGTCCTCGCCCACCGGCACATGGGTGGGCTGGTAGAGCAGCACGTCGGCAGCCTGGAGCACCGGATAGACATAAAGGCCCACGCTCGCGCCCTCGCGATTCTTGCCGGCCTTGTCCTTGAACTGGGTCATGCGGTTGAGCCAGCCGATGCGCGCCGTGCCGCACAGCAGCCAGCACAGCTCGGCATGGGCCGGCACACGCGCCTGGTTGAAGAGCACGCTGCGCTCGGGATCAATGCCACAGGCGACCAGCGCCGCGGTCATGTCGCGCACATTGGCGAGGCGCTGCTCGCGCGTCTCGTGCACGGTGATGGAGTGCATGTCCGCCAGGAAGAAGAAGCAACGCGAATCGCCGGTCATCTCATTCTGCATGCGCGCCCAGTTGCGGATGGCGCCCAGATAGTTGCCAAGGTGGAGATTGCCGGTCGGCTGGATGCCGGAAAGGACGCGCATGGATCTACTCGGTTTGCTGTGGCGGGATGGGTCCGGCCGTGCTCGCACGCGGCCGCCGCCGCCTTAGCTGCGCAAGCAGGTCCTTGTCGAGCGCGCCGAGGAGCCAGGCCGCGCCGAAGAACACGACGAGCCCCGTTACTACCAACGCGGCGAGCGACCAGACGCGCTCGATGATGCCGCCGCCATAATGCCCGGCCAGCGCCGGCATGAGCAGATGCAGCGCCAGCGCCATGAAGGCGGTGGCGAGGATTTGCCGCGCGATCCGCCCCGCCAGCCGGCCCGTGAAGCGGAACCAGCCGCGCCGGTGCAGCATCGCGTAGAGCATCAGGCAATTGAGCGTGGCCGAGGCCGCCGTGGCGCTGGCCAGGCCCACGATGCCGAAGCGGCGCACCACCACCAGATTGATGGCGATGTTGACGATGAGCGCGATGAAGGCCGTCCACACCGGCGTGCGCATATCCTCACGGGCGAAGAAGCCGGGATTGAGGATCTTGACGATGACATAGGCCGGCAGCCCCGCGACCAGCGCCACTACGATCTGCGCCATCAGCGCGCCATCCGCGGGCGTGAACTTGCCCCCCACGAAGAAGGCCGTGGCGAAGGCGGGCGCGCAGACCGCGAGCGCGGCAGCCGCCGGTAGCGTGAGCAGCGTCGCCATCTCGAAGGCGTTGGTCTGGAGTCGCTGCGCTTCCTTGGCATCGCCCAGATGGATATGGCGCGAGAGCATGGGCAGGATGGCGGTGCCAAGCGCGATCCCGACGATGCCGAGCGGCATCTGGTTGAGTCGGTCGCCCATCTTGAGCAGCGTCAGTGAGCCCTGCGGCAGCGTGGTGGCGAAGAAAGTGTCGACGAACTGGCTCACCTGGTAAATGCCCGCGCCGAACGTCGCCGGCAGGATGAGCATGCCCAGGCGCCGGACCTGCGGCGTGAGGCGTGGCAGGCGAATATGCACGCGCACACCGGCGCGGCGGGCTTCCCAGACCAGATAGACAAGCTGCGCCACGCCGGCGGCCGCGACGCCGAAGGCGAGCGCGCGCGCCACGGTCACGTCGTCGCCGCCCCGCTGGCGCAAATACCAGCCCACGATCATGGACAGGATGAGCGTCAGGTTGAGCAGCACCGGCGCCGCCGCGCCGGGGCCAAAGCGCGAGCGCGCGTTGAGCACGCCGGAGAGCATCGCCACCAGGCTGATGAGCCCCAGATAGGGGAAGGTGATGCGACTGAGCGTCACCGACAGCTCGAACTTGCCGGGCACGCCCGCGAAATCGCTGGCGAGCAGCCAGACAATGGCGGGCATCGCGATCATCGCCAGTGCGCTGAAGCCAATGAGCACCCACACGAAAATGGAAAGCACGTCGCTCACGAAGGCTTCCGCCTCCGCCTCGCTGCCCGGCTGCTCGCCGTCGCCGTGCAGCGCCCGCGAATAAAGCGGCACGAAGGCCACCGAGAAGGCCCCCTCCGCAAACAGCCGGCGGAAGGTGTTGGGCAGGATGAACGCGAGCTGGAAGGCGTCCGCCGCCAGCCCCGCGCCCAGCACGCGCGCGAGCATCATGTCGCGCACGAAGCCGAAGACGCGGCTGACGGCCGTCAGGCCCCCGATGGTGCCGACATTGCGGACAAGGCTCATCGCGCGGCCGTCTCCTTCAGCGAGCCGGGCCGCGTCGCCGGCTCATGCCCGCTTCAGGCCTCGCCGGCGGCCGGCTGCTGGGCAGCCTGCTGCGCCTGGAGCTGCTGGACATAGAGCCCGCCGAAATCGATGGGATCGAGCAGCAGCGGCGGGAAGCCGCCATCCTGCACGGCGTCCGCCAGCACGCGGCGCGCGAACGGAAACATGAGGCGCGGCGCCTCGCCATAGAGGAAGGGCTGGATCTGCTCGGCCGGGATGTTGCGCAGACCGAACAGGCCAGCATAGACCAGTTCCACCGCGAAGGCCGTGCCCTGGTCGGAGACCGCCTTGGCCGTGATCTTCAGCGCCACCTCGTGCACATCGTCGGCGGCCTTCTCGCTGCTGATGTTGAACTGCACGTCGATATTGGGCTGGGTCTGCCAGCTATAGACAGCCGGCGAATTGGGGTTCTCGAAGGAAAGATCCTTCACATACTGCGCGATCAGGCCGATCTGCGGCAGGTCGTCTGCGCCGTTCGCCATGGTGTCGGTCATGCTGTCCTCATCCTTGTCTAGCTGTCGCGCACGGCGCGCCGGACAAGGAGGGCCGGCGGATCGGGCGCGGCGTGAAGGCCGCGGGCACCGGCGCGCGTGCGGCCGGCCCCCGAAGCGCGCCGCTTAGCAGGGGCTCCGGCGCAGAGCAATCGTTTCGCCGCGCCGCGCAAAGGCCCTCGGCATCCCGCAACGGCACGCCCGGCGCGAGTCGCACGGCAGGGTGCCGGCGTCTTTTCAGGCGCTTGGCATCCGTCAATGCGCCGTTAAGCGTTGGACGTTTGAATATTGTGCGAAAGACGCTTATGTCTCCATGGTTGAGCCGTGCTGAAAGGGTTTTTGGGCCTCGTGACCGTCATCGTCATTCTCGCCATGATCTTCGCTTTGCTGGCCCTGCGGCTCTTCGCCGTGCTGGGCCGCCGCACCGGGCATGAGCAGCGCCAGTTGCCCACGCCCGCGGACGATCGTTCCATCGCGGCGCGGCCCGTGGCCGCCAGCCCGGGCGATGCGCGCACCGATGCCGGGCGCGAACAGGAAGCGGTGGTCGCGGCGCCGGCCCAGTCCGGCTTGCGCGCGCTCATCCAAGCCGACCGCAATTTCGACGTCACCCAGTTCCTGGTCGGCGCCCGCGCCGCCTATGGCATGATCCTGGACGCCTTCTGGAAAGGCGAGCTCGAGACGCTTCAACGCTATTGCGATCCGCAGGTGCTCGGTGCCTTCGAGCAGGCCATTAGCGACCGCGAGGCCGCCGGTCACCGGTTGGAAAACCGGCTGGTGCGCATCGAGAGCGCCAATATCAGCGACGTACGCGTCGAGGACGGCCTTGCGCTCGTGACGGTTCGCTTCGAAGCGGACATCTCCGCCGTCACCAAGGATGCCGCGGGCAATGTCGTCGGCGGCTCGCTGGACGATGCCATCCCCACGGTCGAGCTGTGGACCTTCTCGCGCGACGTGCGCAGCCGCGATCCCAATTGGCTGCTCGTGGAGACGGACGAGGGCTGACGGCCGGATCGGGTGCGGCCATGCGACCCGGGCGGATGATGTCCCTTCCCCAGATCTGCAACGCCAAGGCCCTTGCCCCGCGCGACCGGGGTTTTGCCGCATGGCTGCGCCGCGCGCGGCGTCCGGTGACAATCGGCGGCGGTTCCGTCTGTCGGTCTCGGCTGTCCGTCCTCGCCGCCGCGCTCGCGCTGGCCGGCTGCGCGGTGGTTCCCTCCGGCGACCGACC
>DASRXY010000170.1:0-1804 GCA_035654035.1 Sphingobium sp.
CGCAGGCAGGAGTCCGGGGTGACCATCCACTGTGGCTGCGTCCTCGATTTTCCGCCTGCGTCGCAACACAGGAGCGTTCCCTCCGAGCGACTCCGGTGGTTCGGCAGGCCCCCGGCTCTTGCCTGCGCAGGCGCCCGAGAGGGGCTGCCGCCTGTGGCCCCTCGTCACCCACAAAAACAGCGGCCGGAGCGTGTGCCCCGGCCGCTGCGTCCGTTCGCTCGTAAGCGTGACTTAGAACTTGGCTACCACGCCCAGCATCGGGCGGAAGCTGTGGAAGTCGCCGCGGGTGTCGATCTGGCCGCGCAGGCGCCAGTTGCTGCGCTCGGCGGTGGAGTTCAGGTCGGCTGCGGAGAGCTCGAAGCCGATGCCGTAGACCGTGCCGTCATAGGCGCGGCTGGTCGAGACGGCGGGCTGCGCCGAGTTGCTGAACTTGGTCCACTGATAGCCGGCCTTGGCGAAGAACATGCTGTCCTTGCCGGCCTTCACGCCCAGGCGCCCGGCCGCGCCGAACTCCCAGTTGATGTCCTTGTCCACGCCCTTGGCAACAGTGCCTTCGGCGCCGATCACGAGCTTGCCGAGATTGTAGTTGGCGCCCGCGACGCCTTCGACCAGCCAGCCGCGATAGCCGCTCGGCGGCGCGCCGTTATACTGGTCGTTGTCGAAATCGTGCAGACCGCCCATCACACCGACATAGGGTTCGAGGCGATTGGCGCCATCGTCCTGAGCCAGGGCCGGAGCGGCTGCGCTCGCCGCGAAGGCGAGGGCGAGAGCGGTGAGGGGAAGAGTCTTCATGATAGCAAACCTTTTATTGTTGTATGCAGGATACATCCTGCCATCGTGTCCGAAACCGCGTCGGGCACGGGAGAAAAATGGCCTTTCCAAATGAACCGTTCCCGAATGAATTGTGGCGAAAAAGTGACCTATAGTTAGCGTGACTTTTAGAACACAGCCTTTGATGGCCCGGATCAACGCTCGGTGCGGCGGTTTCCTCAACCTGAACCGAATATGAACTTACATAGTCGTTTTCACGGCAAAGCGATTTCTTGACGGGGCAGGCCGTGCATTCCCGCTTCTTCTGGGAGCGCTATCATGGCATGATGGCGCGCGGATCAGGAGGGGATTGAGGATGGGCGAGCATCTCTCGCGTCGGGGTGTCATGGGCCTTGGCATGGGCGCGGCGCTGGCGATGCGGGCCGGCATGGCGCGGGCGCAGCAAGGCGAAGCCGCCGCCACCGTGCGGCGCGCAGCGGACTCGGTGGGGGTCGCCATCGTCGGCATCGGTACGCTATCCATCGGCCAGTTGCTGCCCGCTCTCACGCGCACGCGCCGGGCGCATCTCGCCGCGCTGGTCAGTGGCGATGCCGACAAGGGCCGGCGCACCGCCGCCCACTATGGCCTCGGCGAGAAGGCGGTCTATTCCTACGACCGCTTCGACGCCATCGCGGACGATCCGGGCATCGAGATCGTCTTCATTGTTCTCCCCAACCACCTGCACCGCCCTTATACCGAGCGCGCCTTCAAGGCCGGCAAGCATGTGCTGTGCGAAAAACCGCTGGCCAGCACGGTGGCGGATGCCGAGGCCATGGTGGCGGCGGGCAAGGCCGCGAACCGGCACCTGATGGTCGGCTATCGCTGTCATTACGAGCCGCTCAATCTTGCCGCGATGCGGATGATGCGCGCGGGCACGCTGGGGCGCCCGCGCATTTCCCATGCCAATATGGGCAAGCAGACGGACCTCGCCGTCTCGTCCGATGCCTGGCGGCTGGACAAGACCATGTCCGGCGGCGGCGCGCTGTTCGACATG
>DASRXY010000171.1:0-1858 GCA_035654035.1 Sphingobium sp.
ATGAATGGACGCGCCTCATCAACGATGTGACCGCCCGGCACCTGCCCGATGCCCCCCGGCCCGATCCGCGCGCGCCCGGCCCCTTCGCTTTTGCAGACACCGCCTATCTGACCGAGGTGCTGGAGCAGGCCGATTTCGGCCGCATCGCCATCGCGCCGTTCGAGACACCGCTCGCCATCGGCGGCCCCGGCGCCACGCCGGAAGAGGCGGCGGCCTTCATCATCGGCGGCACGCATATGGGCCGCCTGCTGCAAAGCGTCGGGCCGGACAAGGAAGCGGCCGCGCTTGCCGATCTCACCGCGGCCTTTGCGCCCTATCATGTGCCGGGCAAGGGCACACTCGTCGGTGGCAAGGTCTGGTTCGTGACGGCGTGGGCAGTCTGATCCGGACCTGATTCGCGGCTGGATCCGCGGGGCTATCGGCACGAGACGGAACTCCGCCGCGCCATCGGGCGTTGCCGAAGGGAGAAACGCAACGGAGTCACTGGACGGATCGTTCCATGCTCATCACCGGCTTCTTTCCCCTGCTCTTCGGCCTGTGCGTGGTCATCTGTCTGCTCTCGGGCATCTGGCTGCTGCTCCACCTGACGGCGTTGGCCGCCCTATTCCGGGGCAAAGCCGACATTGTCCCCGCGCCCACCCGGCCCCGCGCGCCGCGCGGCGCGGTCATCGGCGCACTGGTGCTGTTCCTGGGCAGTCTGGGCGGCATTCTGGCGCTCCAGACCATCGCCGGCGCCCATGTGGAAGCCGAAGCAGAGCCCTGACTTCAAGCACCGGACCTTCTGCGGCTCGAAGCCCTACCAGCTCAAGGTTCCGTTCGTACCGAACCTTCCGAAAGGCTCTGCCTTTTGTTTTGCATGCAGCCGACCGGCTTGGACGCTCTGGGCCCCTGCCTTCGCAGGAGCACTGG
Organism: Sphingobium sp.; assembly: GCA_035654035.1. Taxonomy (GTDB): domain Bacteria; phylum Pseudomonadota; class Alphaproteobacteria; order Sphingomonadales; family Sphingomonadaceae; genus Sphingobium. Next base: position 910 of record DASRXY010000171.1, read on the forward strand.
TGAACCAACATCCCGTCGCTTTGACATGGTGGCTTTCCGGGTCGTGAGTACAGCCCCCCCGCCCGGAAGCACCGAGGCCCACTCGACTCCTCTTTTCGGCGGCCACAGCAGACCCCTCGTTCGCGCCTAAACTGTCCGCGTACCAGCCCTTGGCCCCCAGGCCCGTGGCTCGCCGACCCACGGCACCTGTCCTTCGATCCACAGGTCCACAAAGACACTGCGCAGCCGCCACTCGCCGTCGGCTTCCTTCACGGCCAGCGTGTCCCAGGTTCCCATGCCGAAGACACGGTTCTCGAACGTCACCACGTCATGCTGGAGAATGGACCAGAAGCATTTGATGTGCACCGCCGGCCGGCCCTCGTCCGGCTCCTGCGGCGTCATGATGACCTGGCTCATGCGATGCTGCCGGCCGAGATAATGGTTCGGCTTGTCATACCACAGCGAATCCGTCGCGCGCTTGAGGCCCTCGCGCCCCTCGCAGCGGCCCTGCGGCCAGTGCTCCAGCCAGCCATCCGCCGTGAAGCAGGCGGCATAGCCCTCGAAATCGCCGGTATCGAGCGCCCAGGCATAGCGCGCCATCAGTTCCTCGATTTCCGCCCGGTCCTCCAGTGGCACCTTGCGCTTCATGCCCTTCTCCCTTGCTCGCGCCGCTCTTGCGGCGGCATCTGGCATGCTGCATCCGCGCGGCGGCCCGGTCAATTGGCCGGCGAAGATCGGGAGAGACAGGTTCCGTATCAGTCGCTAGGACGAAGCGATGGGGGGAACAGGACGCATGCTTCGCAATGGAGTCACGCTGCTGGCCATGGCGCTTGCGCTGCCGGCCTGCGGGGGCGGGGGCGGCTCTCCCGGCGGCACGGACACGCTGTTGCCGACGCCGACGCCCAGCGTCACGCCGACACCTACGCCCACGCCCGCCAATACCAGCTGTGCGTTGCGCACGCGGCAGGAT
>DASRXY010000172.1:0-2291 GCA_035654035.1 Sphingobium sp.
CATTGAGCACATCGCGCGCGCGGGCGGCGGCCTCAGCCTCGCCCTCGATCTGCACCTTGTTGCCGCGCGCGGCGATATAGACGCCCAGCCGGTTCTCGATGTTGACGAGATTGCGGTCATATTCGCCGAACAGGGCGCCGAGCAGATAGGGTTGGTCGAACGTCAGTTCGAGCCGGGCGCGGTCCCCGGCTTCCGCCTGGACATGACGCTTAGCCATGGTGGCGACTCAATGCGCGATGCGCCCGAAAAAGGGGCGCCGAGGAAGATGCTATCATCGCGCTCTTCTTGCCAGACGGAGGCGGGCGAGGACAAGCGCGATCTGGCCGGCGTTCGGATGGAGGCATGGAGCGGAGGCGCATGCGGTCCGAAACGGAGCGGGGCGCGGAATGTTCCGCGCCCCGTCCCTGCTCCGGCCGTCCAGCCGCGCTCTGTGCACGGGTCTCGTGCGCTCAGGCTTCCTTCTTGGCCAGAGCGGCCGACACCTGCTCGGACACATAGCCGAAGGCGGCGCCGATGATGACGGAGAGGACCGTGGGAATAAGCGCGTCCTGCGGCGAATCCCACATGCCGCCCAGCAGGACCAGGCCCGCGATGCTCGCGAAACCATAGACGCTGGCGGGAATGGCGCCGAGATAAGGCACCGCCGAGGCGAGGCAGATCACCGCCGCGCCGATGCCGACAGCGACAGGCGCGCCCAGATCGCCCAGTGCGCCGAGCTGATGGGCGATCATGATGGACACCATGCCGACGATGGCGCCAAAGGTCATGCACACGACCGTGTCGCGCGTGCCGGAGAATTTGCCGCCGCAGTGAAAGTGGCCGCCCCAGGCGATGAACGCCTGCCAGACCTGCAACTTCGCGGCGGTCAGCGGATCGAGACCGAACAGCCAGGTGGCGACGACGGCAAGCACGCCGACAGTGACGGCGAGCGCAATAAGTTTAGGCATGAAAAGACCCCCTCCTGTGGATTGTCGTTGTCGTCGGCGGTCCGGTCGTTCCCGGCCCCCGGCGCGGAACCTAGGATAAGGGCTCAAGGCCGTCCAGCATCCATTTTAACCCTCCGTTTCGGGGGTTGCAACGCACCCGAATGGTGCCCTTCCGGGGTTGGCCGCTTTGCATTAGGGGAGGGCAGGCAGGGGTGTCGGGCGCCGGTTTCTGCGCATGAGCGCGGGCATATGCGCCAGGAATAGAGGAGAGGCACATGAATTACCGGATGATCGGCGTGGGTATTGCCATCGCCATGATGGCGGCGAGCGGCGCACAGGCGGATACGCCGAGCGACTTCGTCAAGCGCCACACGGCCTCGGGTGGCAATATCGATGCGATCATGGCCGACTATGCCGACGACGCGGTGGTGCTCCAGAACGGCCGGGCGGTGCAGGGCAAGCCAGAGATCCGTAAGCTCTTCGAGGCGATGTTCGGCCGCCGTGGCGGTGGAACGGGCGCGCCCGATGGCCGGGCGCAGGCGGGTGCCGGCGCGAAGGAGGGCGCGGGTGGGCCGCCGGCCGGCGGCGGCATGAAGGTCACGCGCGTGTGGGAAGAAGGCAATGTTGGCTTCATGACCTGGGAGATGGGGCCCATGCACGCCACCGAGGAATTCATCATCCGCGACGGCAAGATCGCCGTGCAGGCCATTTTCATGACACCGACCGCGCCGAAGTAAAAAAACGGTTTTTCGCGTAGAAGACCGGAGAAGACATTAGGCGTGCGCACGGAGGCGGGAGCAATCCCGCCGCGTCGAAGGCGCTTTTGGAAACACGCCGAACGCGGTGGGGCGGTGCGATAAAAGCGGCTTTGCAGCCCTTTTTCTCCGCGCTCACGCGTCTCCGCGTGAACCAAATCTCTCTGCGCCTTTGCGCGAGCAATCCTCTTCTTCAGGCCGCCTGCCGCGTCACCACCACACCGCCCAGGCTGTTGGGTCCTGCCGAGACGATATCGACCTCGATCAGATCGCCGATGCGTGCGTCGGTCGTCTCGACATGCACGGACTGGAGCCAGGGCGACTTGCCCACAAGCTGGCCAGGATGGCGGCCGGGCCGTTCCAGCAGAACGGCGGTGCGCTTGCCGACCGCCGCGCGGTTGAAGGCGTGCTGGTCTGCATTGATCGCGGCCTGCAGGCGCTGGAGCCGCTCGTCCATCACGGCGGCGGGCACTTGCCCATCCATGTCAGCCGCCGGCGTGCCGGGCCGCGGGCTGTATTTGAAGCTGAAGCACTGGGCGTAACCCACCGCGCGCACCAGCGAGAGTGTCTCCTCGAACTCGGCATCGGTCTCGCCGGGGAAGCCGACGAT
>DASRXY010000173.1:0-2190 GCA_035654035.1 Sphingobium sp.
GATGCGCGCGCTTCCCTGGGGCGTGGCACAGTGCTGGGAGCCGCGGTCCGTGATGCCCAGCATGCATTTCGGCTGGTGCTGGGGCCGATGCGCCTGGCCGACTACATGCAGTTTTTGCCCGGCCGCAAGAAGTGGCGGCAATTGCGCGACTGGGTCAGGGAGTATGTCGGCATCGAGTTTGCCTGGGATGCCCGGCTGTTGCTCGACCGGCGCGATGTCCGCGGCATCGCGCTGGGCCGCCCGGCGCCGCTGGGGTTGGCCAGCTGGCTTGGAACGCGGCCTGAGGCAATGGGCGACGCGGGCGATCTGGTCGTGGCGCCCGAAAGATGCGCCGGCACGGCGCCTGGAGTCTTCAATACGAAACGAGCAGCCGCATGAGCGCGCAGATAGCCGGCCATCAATGAGCGAAAGGCGGTCGGAGCGCGCCACTTCAACACGCAAACTCAGGACAGGAACACAATGTCGGACATCAATCGGATGGAACTCTTCGGCAAGCTGGATATTACGCTGTACCGCTCGCTGGAGGGCGCGGCCAGCTTCTGCCGCCTGCGCCGCCATACGCACGTGGAGCTGGTGCATTGGCTGCATCAGTTGCTGCACGAACGGGACGGCGATCTGCATCGCATCGCGAGCCATTTCGAGCTGGACAGGGCCAGACTGGATCGAGGACTGGTCGCCGCGCTGGACAGGCTTCCCAGCGGCGCCGGTTCGGTCGCCGATCTTTCAGAGCACATCGACACGGCGGTTGAGCGCGGCTGGATGATCGCTTCGCTCAAATTCGGCGCCCAGCGTATACGGGGCGGCCATCTGCTGCTGGGCCTGTTGAAGACCGCTTCGCAGCGCGGCGTGTTGCATGGCATCAGCGCCGAATTCCAGAAGGTGCTGCCCGATGTGCTGCTGCGTGAGTTCCATGCAATCACGGCGGGCTCGCCCGAGGCGCTTGAATCCGCGCCGGACAGCGCCGAGGCAATTGCCGGCGGCGGCGCCGGCCCGGGCGTTCTGGCGCGCTACGCGACCGACCTGACGGCACGTGCGCGTGCGGGCGACATCGATCCGGTTGCCGGACGCGACGAAGAAATCCGCCGGATCATCGACATCTTGATGCGCAGGCGCCAGAACAACCCTCTGCTCACGGGCGAGGCGGGCGTAGGCAAGACGGCGGTGGTCGAGGGGTTGGCATTGCGCCTTGCGCGAGGTGATGTGCCGCCGGCGCTGCGCGACGTGCGCCTGCTGCTGCTCGATATCGGCCTGCTGCAGGCAGGCGCCGGCGTGAAGGGCGAGTTCGAGCAAAGGCTGCATCAGGTGGTGGATGCAGTGCAGGCCAGCGAAACCCCCATCGTCCTGTTCATCGACGAGATCCATACGTTGGTGGGTGCGGGCGGCGCGGCCGGCACGGGCGATGCCGCCAACCTGCTCAAGCCAGCCCTGGCGCGCGGCCAACTGCGCACAATCGGCGCCACGACCTGGGCGGAGTACAAGCGCCACATCGAGAAAGACCCTGCGTTGACGCGTCGTTTCCAGCCCATACAGGTGGCCGAACCACGGCCCGACGAGGCGATCGTCATGCTGCGCAGCCTCGCCTCCACGCTGGAACAGCATCATGGTGTACTGCTCCTGGACGAGGCCATCGATGCCGCCGTACGTCTCTCATACCGATATATCCCCGCCCGGCAACTGCCGGACAAGGCGGTGGCCCTGCTGGATACGGCTTGCGCGCGCGTGGCGGTCAGCCAGCATGCGACGCCGGGGGCTGTCGAAGACCTGCGGCGCCGCATCGAGTCGCTGGACATGGAGCATGACGTTCTGGAACGCGAGACATGTTTGGGCCTGGAGCGCGGCGAGCGGCTGCGCCGGTGCGCCGACAGCCGCGAAGCGGCGCGTCGCGAGCTGGCCGCACTGGAAAGCGCATGGCATGAAGAGCAGGCGCTGGTCCTGCGTTTGAGGGTCCTGCGGGAGCGACTGGTGGCGCCGCAAGAGGCCATGGCGGGTATGCAGGCTGGGCTGGACGCGGCGGATCGGAAGGAAGACGATTCGCCGGCCGAGGCCCGCAGCGAGATGGCCATGGTCCAGGAGCGGCTCGGCGTTCTGCAGGCCGAGAGCGCGCTGGTGTTTCCCTCGGTCGATGCCGCGGCGGTCGGAGCAGTGGTGGCCGAGTGGACAGGCATCCCGGTCGGTCGTATGGTCCGGGAC
>DASRXY010000174.1:0-5808 GCA_035654035.1 Sphingobium sp.
CGCGCCGCTCGACCTCATCTTCATGGACCCGCCCTATCGATCGGGGGCTGGCGCGGTCGCGCTCGACAAGCTCGCCCGCCTCGGCTGGACGGCGCCCGGTAGCTGGATCAGCATCGAGACGGAGCGCGGCGAGGCCCTTTCGGTCAAGGGCTTCACGATCGAAACCGAACGCGTCGTGGGCAAGGCCAAGCTGCATCTGTTGCGTCCCGAGGATTGAGCGCGGAGCGCAGGGATCCGCCGGCGCCTTGAAACGCATCAGCCTAGACGCTGCGGTAGTCGGTCGGACACAGCAAGGGTTCGCGCAGAGGCGCAGAAGGCGCCGAGATAAAAAGAGTAAGAGCGGCTTTGCGGTTTCGCCAACTCTACAGCGACACCCACCGGCGCAACAGCGCTGCGAGACAGGCCATCCGCCTTCCCTGGTTCTTCCGAGCCCCCTCTGCGGTCCCTACGCCTCTGCACGCCCCCCTAAAACGCAGCCAGCTTCCCACAACACCGCGAGAAGACCGCAAGCAACCGCACAGCCCCCTTATCCCGGATAACGTTCGAACTGCGGCAAATCGCCCATCGGCACCATCCACACAATCCGCTCCGCCACCTGGATCTCGGCATCAGGTGGCATGCGCTCGGGCAGATCGAGCGTGGCGACCTGCACGTCGATCATGCCGGGAAGCGTTGTCTCGTTGGTGAAGAAGAGCCCCGTGCCGCATGCCCCGCAGAAATGCCGCCGGCCATGCTCAGATGACGCATAGATCTGCGGTTCACCCGTGATCCGCAGGTCGTCCGCCGCTACCATGGCCCACGCCACAACTGGCGCGCCGGCATGGCGGCGGCAATCGCCGCAATGACAGAGCGCCCGGTGTACCGCCTCTTCCGGCATTTCAAAGCGAATCGCCCCGCAATGGCACTGTCCCTTCAACATCGCACGCCTCTCAATGTTCTTCTTTTGTTCTTATGCCGAAACAGATGGCGCAGGTAAAGAGACAGAATGCCCTCTCGTTCGCGCAATCGCCTTCCGACCCTCAATCGCCCTTGCGCCACGCTGCGCGGGTATCCGCCTCCCGGCTTGGGTCGGGATTGACGCAGCTATCCGTGCGCCCCTTGACGCAAGGCGGATAATCGCCGGCAGGCGCCGGCGCGTTTTGAACGATCGGCTCGGACGGGCCCCATTGATGAATGACCCCATCGGGGCCGGGTGTCGCGCCCGGCTGGGCAGCGCTGGGCGGTAGATCCTGCACCGGTGGCGGGCCCGAAGGCGCAGGTTGAGCGCTGGCCACCATGGCTATGGCGCCTAGCGGAAGCACGAAAGCACGAAAGATCAGATGCATGGCTCGATCCTTTCCTGCGGCAAGAAACCAGGGATGTGCCGCATCAACGAGAGGCTAGCCAAAGCGTTCCGCCCACCATTGGGGCCCGAACACCAAAAAAAATGGCCAGGCGAACATCGCTCGCCTGGCCTTTTGGGAGAGACCGAAGGATCGGCCTGCCCCAGGATGCGCGACCCGGGCCTTATTCGGCGTCCGTTTTGTCGCTGGCGGCAGGCTCGGCCGCCGTCTCGTTGCTGGCGGGCGCAGCCTCGGTCGTGTCGGCTGCGGCAGCAGCATCGGCCTGATCGGCCGGAGCAGCCGCGGGAGCGTCCTGCTGCGGTGCCTGCTGGTCAGTCTCCTGCGCATAAAGCGGCGCGGCCGCGGCGGCGAGGAAAAGAGTGGGCAGAATAAAGGCTTTCATGTGATCTTTCCTGTTCTTGTCGATCCAGAAGTCCCAGAAGGGCGTTGCTTCCCTAGGCGCCTTCTCGTCGCCCGTCCCGCAGTCTCCGATAAGCTGTGGTCTTGATCCCATGAATTGAGGACTTTGGATTATTCCGCACGTTCAAGCGTTTACATGACGCGATGAATTGATGCGCCGCAGCGAAGACTCGCATGGCCAGTCGCCAGATCGTCGCTGGGGGTCTTGCCGATAGCCCACTTGTTCCCTAGTTGTTCACTCTATGACTCTCCCCTCGCCTTCTGATCCGCCTTATCTGCAAGGCCTCAATGCGCCACAGCGCGACGCGGTGCTGACCACCGAAGGGCCGGTCCTGGTTCTGGCGGGCGCGGGTACGGGGAAGACGGCGGCATTGACCGCGCGGCTCGCCCATCTGGTGGCGACGCGGCTCGCCTTCCCCTCCGAAATTCTGGCAGTCACGTTCACCAACAAGGCCGCGCGGGAAATGCGCGAGCGGGTCGGCCGTATGATCGGCCCCGCAGTGGAGGGCATGCCCTGGCTCGGCACCTTCCATGCCATCGGCGCCAAGATGCTGCGCCGCCATGCCGAACTCGTCGGCCTGCAAAGCAATTTCACGATCCTCGATACCGACGACCAGCTCCGCCTGATGAAACAGATCATCCAGGCCGAGGGACTGGACGAGAAGCGCTGGACCGCCCGCGCGCTGGCGGCCCTGATCGATCGTTGGAAGAACCGAGGCCTCACCCCGTCCGAGGTGGACGCCGGCGAGAGCGAAGCTTTCGCCAATGGCCGAGGCGCCGCCATCTATGCCGCCTATCAGGCGCGGCTGCGCGCGCTCAACGCCTGCGACTTCGGCGATCTGCTGCTGCACATGCTGACCTTGCTCAAGACCGATCGGGACGTGCTGGAAAGCTATCAGCAGCGCTTCCGCTACATCATGGTGGACGAATATCAGGACACCAATTCCAGCCAATATCTGTGGCTGCGGCTGCTCGCCCAGACGCGCAAGAACATCTGCTGCGTGGGCGATGACGACCAGTCGATCTACTCCTGGCGCGGCGCGGAAGTCGCCAATATCCTGCGCTTCGAGCGGGATTTCCCCGGCGCCAAGGTGATCCGGCTGGAGCAGAACTACCGCTCCACCCCGCATATCCTGGCGGCGGCGTCCGGAGTCATCGCCCAGAATGGCGGCCGGCTGGGCAAGACGCTGTGGACGCAGGAGAGCGAGGGCGAGAAGCTCCGCGTCATCGGCGTGTGGGACGGGCCCGAGGAGGCTCGGCGCGTCGGCGAGGAAATCGAGACGCTAGAACGCGAGGGCGTGCGCGCCGACGACATCGCCATCCTGGTGCGCGCGCAGTTCCAGACGCGCGAGTTCGAGGACCGCTTCATCCAGATCGGCCTGCCCTATCGCATCGTCGGCGGCTTCCGTTTCTACGAGCGCGCCGAAATCCGCGATGCGCTCGCCTATCTGCGGCTGGTCAACCAGCCCGCGGACGATCTCGCCTTCGAACGCATCGTCAATGTGCCCAAGCGCGGCCTGGGCGACAAGGCGGTGGAAAAGCTGCACCGGCTGGCGCGGGCCGAGAACGTCCCCCTGAGCCTCGCGGCGGCGCGCATCGTGGAGACGGACGAACTGACGGGGGCGGCGCGCAAGGCGCTCACGCGCTTCGTGGGCGATCTCGCCCGCTGGCGCGACATGGCGCAGACTCTGCCCCACGCCGAGCTCGCCCGGCAGATCCTCGACGAGAGCGGCTATACCGCCGCGCTCCAGGCCGAGCGCACCGCCGAGGCGAGCGGCCGGCTCGAAAACCTCCAGGAGCTGGCGCGCGCCATGGAGGAGTATGAGACGCTCGGCGCCTTCCTGGAGCATGTGAGCCTCGTCATGGACAATGAGGCGCAGGCGCAGGATGCCAAGGTCACGATCATGACCATTCACGCCGCCAAAGGGCTGGAGTTCGACACGGTGTTCCTGGCCGGCTGGGAGGACGGCGTCTTCCCCTCGCAGCGCGCTCTGGATGAAGGCGGTCTCGCCAGCCTGGAGGAAGAGCGCCGCCTCGCTTATGTGGCGATCACGCGCGCGCGGCGGCGCTGCACGATCCTCCATGCCGCCAATCGCCGCGTCTATGGCCAGTGGACCAGTGCCATCCCCAGCCGCTTCATCGGCGAGATTCCGGCAGAGACGGTGAATGAGGAGACCACCATGAGCGGCGGCGCCAGCCTGTGGCGCGCCAACTGGTCCGAGCGGGAAGACCCCTTTTCCAATGTTGCGCGCGGCACCGGGCGCGGGCCGGGCTGGCAGCGCGCCGCGAGCCAGGGCGGCTTTTCGCGCGAACCGACGCGCCTCGTCGAGGCCCGACAGAGCGCCGTTAGCCTCGGCGCCAAGGGCCGCAGCGACGTGGCGGTGGGCATGCGCGTCTTCCACGAGAAATTCGGCTACGGGACGATCCAGACAATCGAAGGCAACAAGCTGGAGATCGCTTTCGAGCAGGCCGGTCCCAAGCGGGTTCTGGATAGTTTCGTGAGCATCGCCTGACCTTCCGGCGCCGCCAGGTCTCCGCTCGTTGGCCTTGCTATAAGAAATGCTTAGGCTTGAAACCTTCCTCTCAAGGAGAAGCATGACACGGGCTATTGGCGGGAGCCATCATGACGTTGCCCCTGCCGCATCACCAACATTCATCTTATAAAAGCGGCAATCTATTCATCATGTTCTTAGGGCAAATGGTCCAAATTCGATCTTTTTGTGCCACGCATTATCAACAAAGGCCGGATATTTCCGGCTTGTTAACATTTTGCGCTTACCAAAGCTGCGCGACCCGAAGGGCGCTGGCCAACCAGTGCTCCAAGACTAGCCCGGCGGTGCGTGGGTGTGCCGCCGGGCATTTTTATGCCCGGCGACTCACTGATGGCGCTCGATAGCCCGCACGCCATTCTCCGCCGCAGCCACATCTATCTCCCGGATATTCGCGAGCGATGCCCCATCAGGACGCATCCGTACTCCTGCGAACAGGAACACCGGATGGTAATTCAGGGCGTAACGCCCTGCAAATGGGCGACGCTATGCTTGCGGGGGTCTAGAGAAGGCAGCGCTAATCACAAACTCACCTCGACCTGCAAGGCGATCTGCCCCGACGGGCCTCGACGCCATGGAGCAGGCCCGGTCGACGGTTCCACCAGCCCCCTTCCCGATGAACCCTCAGCAGTGGGCCTCGCTTCTTCCTCCAGGCGACACGCGCCGCCCGCGCGTCACGCCACGCTGAAATCAAGGCCGATGTCCGCGGCCGGAGCGGATTGGGTAAGCCGGCCGACACTCACATAATCGACGCCAGTCTGTGCAATGGCCCGAATGGTCTCCAGCGTCACCCCGCCCGAGGCCTCGGTGGCTACGCGCTTGCCGACCAGCGTGACCGCGCCGCGCAGCACGTCCGGTGTCATATTATCGAGCAGCAGATGCGTCGCACCGGCCGCGATGGCAGGCTCGATCTGGTCGATCCGGTCGACCTCGACGATGATCGTCTCGATGCCCGCACCGCGCGCCGCGCCGACTGCCTGACCGATGGAGCCCGCCACGGCGATGTGATTGTCCTTGATCATCGCCGCGTCCCACAGGCCCATGCGGTGGTTTCGCGCGCCGCCCTGGCGCGTTGCATATTTCTCCAGCAGCCGCAGGCCCGGAATGGTCTTGCGCGTGTCGAGCAGCGTCGCGCCCGTGCCGGCCATGCGGTCCACATAGGCGCGGGTCAGCGTGGCGATGCCGGTCAGATGCTGGACCGTGTTGAGCGCCGAGCGCTCGGCGGTCAGCATCGCACGTGCCTTGCCGCGCAGGCGCATGAGCGGCGTGCCGGCGGAAACGCGCGCGCCCTCGCCTACGAGGATGTCCGTCTCCACTTCCGGATCGAGCGCGCGGAAGAAGGCTTCGGCGATGGGGAGTCCGGCCACCGTCACCGCATCGCGGCTCGCCATCACCCCAGTGAACAGTGCCTGCGCCGGGATCACGCTCTCGGAGGTGACGTCATGCCCGCCCGCCCCCGGCGCCCCGCCAAGATCCTCGGCCAGCGTCGCGGCGACGAACGCCGGAAGATCGAAGCC
>DASRXY010000175.1:0-2116 GCA_035654035.1 Sphingobium sp.
GAACAGGCGGCGAAGCTCTCTCGCAACGATCCCAATATCGCGCTGGAGCAGGGCGTCATCTATGCGCTCTCGGGGACTCGCGATCCCGCCGCGCGCGCCGCCTTCCAGCGGGCCGAGCAGACCGCCGGCGGCGATGAGGCGCTGGTCCGCAAGGCGCGCGCCTATCTGGCGCAACTTCCCCCCGAACCGGCGCCGGCTACACCGGCCGGGCCGCCGGACGTGAAATAGCGCGCGGCGCGCCCTTTCGCCGGCGCGCGCGAGGCTCTATCTCCGGCGCGAACGATCAATCGCCCGAAGGAGCGCAGACGCCATGCCCAAATATCTCCACACCATGATCCGCGTGAGCGACATCGACAAGACGCTCGCCTTCTTCGAGCTGCTCGGCCTGAAGGAAGTGCGGCGAATGGAGAGCGAGAAGGGCCGCTTCACGCTGGTCTTTGTCGCCGCGCCGGGGGACGAGGACGCGCAGGTGGAGCTGACCTACAACTGGCCGCCGGAAGATGGCTCGCCGGCCGAGACCTATACCGGCGGGCGCAATTTCGGCCACCTCGCCTATCGCGTGGAAAATATCTACGAGACCTGCCAGCGGCTGATGGACGCGGGCATCACCATCAACCGCCCGCCGCGCGACGGCCACATGGCCTTCATCCGCACGCCGGACAATATCTCCATCGAGCTGTTGCAGGACGGCGAACTGCCGCCGGCCGAGCCGTGGGTCTCCATGCCCAATGTGGGCGAATGGTAGGCCTTTCTGGGGCTGGTCCGGTGCCCTTGCGGTCTTGCGCAAGCGGGACCCCGGGGCCGGCCGGCGACCTTGAAAGCGCCGGGCTCCACTGAACCGGAGAGCAATGATGAGCGAGAGCGGACTGGAGATCGTGCGCATCCCCGTGCTGGCCGACAACTATGTCTGGCTGGCGCATGACCACGCGAGCGGCGAGACGCTGGTGGTGGACCCGGCGGTCGCCGAGCCGGTGCTGGCTGCGGCGCAAGAGCGTGGCTGGCGCATCAGCCAGATCTGGAACACGCACTGGCATGGCGACCATATCGGCGGCAATGCCGGCATCGTGGCGGCGACGGGCGCGCGCGTGACGGCACCGGCCGCCGAGCTAGCAAAAATCCCGGGCGTCGACCGGCCGGTGCGCGAGGGCGATGTGGTCCGCCTGGGCGCCCATGACGCGCAGGTGTGGGAGGTGCCGGCCCATACCGCCGGCCATATCGCTTATCATTTTGCCGCTGAGGAGGTCATCTTCGTGGGCGACACGCTCTTCGCCATGGGCTGCGGCCGGCTGTTCGAGGGGACGGCCGAGCAGATGTTCGGCAATATGGCGCGGCTGGCGACGCTGCCGGGCGATACGCAGGTCTATTGCGCGCATGAATATACGCTCTCCAACGGCCGCTATGCGCTGCGCGCCGAACCCGACAATGCGGCGGTAGCGCAGCGGCTGGCGCAGGTGGAGGCGATGCGGGAGCGGGGCGAGGCGACGGTGCCCACCACCATCGCGCAGGAGCGCGCCACCAATCCCTTCATGCGCGCCGGCAGTGTGGCGGAGCTGGCCCGCCGCCGCGCCGAGAAGGACAAGGGATAAGGCAAGCGCGGGGCTGCGCCGGCGGCGCCGCGCTGCTATATTGCGTCTGTGGGGGAGAGGAGGAGCACCGTTATGAAGCCGATGAATCCTGGCCCGTTGCTTGCCGCCGGGCTTTTGCTCATGCTGGGGGCCTGCGCCGCCGGCCCCGCACAGGAGGTCCGGCTCGATCCCCGGGAAGCGCGCGAACTGGCGCGCGCGCTGGAGGGCAAGGTGCCCGGCGATCCGGTGAGCTGCGTCTCGACGCTCTCGGGCGTCAACCTGCGCGCCATTGGCGATCACACGCTCGTCTATCGCGTGAATCGCAATCTCACCTATCGCAACGACCTGGTCGGCGCCTGCACCGGACTGCGCTTTGGCGACACGCTGGTGTTGCAAGTGCAGGGCAGCCAATATTGCCGGGGCGACATCGCGCAGGTGGTCAATTTGACGAGTGGATCCCTCTCGGGAAGCTGCGCGCTGGGGGATTTCATTCCGTACCGACCGGCTGCGGCGGAGTGAGCGCTTAAGAGTCGGCAGTTGAGCCCGGCCGT
>DASRXY010000176.1:0-8422 GCA_035654035.1 Sphingobium sp.
CAATCGGAGGCGGCAGCAATGGCACGCTGCCAACTCGTGGCGCGTTGCTCCGGCGTAATGACGCGCTCCGGCAGCGGCGGCGCCATACCCGTGAGCCCACCGGAGGCAGCGCGCGCACGGCCGGGCATGGCGGCAAGCGACTCACGGTCCATCTCCTGCGCGGTGGGCCCGGAGGAGGTCTCGACGCTTGTGGCGATCATGCCCAATATGGCGAGCGTCAGGCAGAGCACGCCTCGCTCCAGATGTTCGGCGGGCAAGTGGCGCAGCGGGCCCCGGGTCCAGCGGATCGGCGCCGCGACCAGGGCGGCGGTCACGAGCAGCAGCGCGCTTTTCCACGCGCCCCAGAACAGGGCGGTTGCCGCAATGACCATGATGGCCAGGGTAGAAAGCCACCCCGACAACCTGCTCTTCAAGTGCGCCTCCCGACGATCATGCCGGTTGTCCGTCACCCTGCGCCACTCCTGATGCGCAAACGCGCCGGCAATCGGTCTTATGTTCTGATCCTCAAAGAACAGGAGTGACGGAAAGGCATTGATATTTCCCAAACAGGCGCATCGACTCCAAACGATTAGGGCTCTACTTCACGGGGACGTCCTAACCCTCGCGTGCCTTCGGGGATGACGCGGCCCGCGCGGCGTCCTATATCAGGCGAGCCAGGCGGCCGGGCGATCGCGGCGGTGCCCGATCGGGGACCGGCGAGGAAAGTCCGGGCTCCACGAAACAACGGTGCCGGATAACGTCCGGCGGTCCTTGCCCCTCAGGGCCGGGATCAGGGACAGTGCAACAGAGAGCAGGTCACGCAGGCTTCGGCCCCGTGAACGGTGAAAGGGTGCGGTAAGAGCGCACCGCGCGCGCGGCAACGGGCGCGGCAATGCAAACCCCACCGGGAGCAAGACCGAATAGGGGCGGCGCGCGGCTCAGGCCGCAGGGCATGTTTCGGCCCAGTCGCCCGGGTTGGTTGCTTGAGGCCCGCAGCAATGCGTGCCCTAGAGGAATGATCGCCCATCCGGCCGCACGTCCCTCGGGATACGGCGGCCGGTGGACAGAACCCGGCTTACAGGCCGCCTGGCGAATTTTGATGGATGGCGCAGGGACGAGGCTTTGACCCGCGCGTAGGGAGCGCTACAGTCGGCGTTTATGGCACGAGCAGGGCGAACGATGGACTGGGGCTTCCCGCGCTGGCGCGGCTACGGCTCCGCACGCGAGGCGCAGACCGTGCGCCTGTGCGACCGCCACGGCTGCGAGAAGCCCGGTGCTTGCCCCGCGCCCAAATCCCCCAACAGCCCCGAGCGCTGGTATTTCTGCCAGGAACATGCTGCGGAATATAACAAGGGCTGGGATTATTTCGCGGGGCTCGACGAGGAGGAGCGCAGCGCCCGCGCCCATGCCGAGCAACGCGATACCTCCGGCTATCGGCAAAGCGCGCACCATCAATGGGGCGGGCCGGGCGACGGCACGCGCTCGCGCGACGAGATGCGCGCACTCGATGTGCTGGGGCTGGAGAGCGACGCGGACTTCGAGGCGGTGAAACGGAGCTGGCGCGCGCTCGCGAAGGAGAATCACCCGGACCGCAAGCCCGACGACGCCGATGCCGCCGCCCGCTTCCAGGCCGCGCAAGCCGCCTATGAGGTGCTGCGCGCCGCCGAGGAGCGCAAGAGTTGGCGCCCCGGTGCATGACCGTGCACCGCGTCCGCACGCGGTGGCGCAATGCCGTGCTGGTCTGCCGAAAATGCTCCAAAAAACTCAAGAAAAGCGGGTTCGGCCCTGACGGCGACAAGCCGCTCGCCAAGGCGCTACGCAGGCATCTCGATATGCGCAAAGGGCCCCGGGCGGCAGCGGGCATCGTCGAGGTGGGCTGCTTGGACCTCTGCCCCAAGGGCGCGGTTACCGTGGTCGATACGCGTCGGCCCGATCAGTGGCTGGTTGTCCCGCCCGGCGCCGATCTCGACGCGCTGGCCCAGGACCTTGGCCTTGAGGCTGTGGGCTGATGCGCAGCACCTGGAATACAGTCACGGTGCGGCTCTACCATCTCTCCGAAGCGGAGGGCAGCGGCGCGCAGACGCTGCTCTATGGGCCGCTCGATCAGGCGCTGGCGCTGGCCGCGCGCCAGGACGCGGCAACGCAAGCCGGGCTCTTCATCGCCACGGACAATGACGTGATCGCCTATCTCGATTTGATCGGGGAATAAGGTTTGATCCACGGCCGTGGAGCGGCACCGGCTCATTAGCCGTCTCTAATTCAGCTCTGCTGGACCGGTTGTGTCCGGCGGGACTGCGAATCTGCGGGAGGCCTCGCACAACCCCCACGCCGGCCACGCGCTAAACCCGTTCGCCCTGAAGCTGCCAAGCTGAATCTGTCCAGCCGAAGGCACTCGAATGGCAACGGCTCGACAGGCGCAAGGCAACCACGCGCCAGGCAGAGAGTGCCAGACGGGGAAAGTGCCTAAGCCTTTTCTTCTTCGCCTTCTCGAGCGCTACCGCCGCGCGGACAAGGGCCGGCGCGTCGATCGCCTCACCCTCACGTATATTGATGGCTCGGCGGACATTGCCGTCGATGCTGGCGTTGAACAGGCCGCGAGTCATCGAGCGCGGCACCCTTGGCGGAGGTCATCTTTACCACCGCCTTTGTACATCTCGCCGTGCAGACGATCCCGTCATGAGACCAGATCGGCACGCCGCGCCATTTCCATTCTTCGACGATCTCCGGGTCGGGCGCCTTGATGATGGCCCGAAAGTGCGCGAGCGTATCGCCGCGTCAGTCGCCCAGCGCCGCGATCCGCTCGTCGATGCACTCGGATGGCGATTTTTCGTCCGCTGGGCTGCGGTCAGTCATCACATCCAGTCCTCCCGTGCGTCATTTTACGAACGCTCCGGATGGGGATGCAACGGCTTTTCGGGCAGCGCCGGCCGCAGAGCGATCAGGCGCCGACGGTCAGAGCGAGCACCGCCTGCACCACAAGCAGAGTGGCGACCGCAGCGCCGAAGAAAAGGCTGCTGCTTTGCAAAATCGGAAGCTGGCTGAACGATGGGCTTTGCATGGCGTTAATCCTCGATTAAATGTGATGAAGACCGGATATCAGCCAATTTTGTCCAAAAGATGTCAGGGTGGTGCATGTTTGCTTCAGAACTGAAACTTTCATGCTGCGGTGCAATAATTATTGCGCCGAAAGGGCTCAGGAAGCCGCCGCCTCGCGTCCCTTGAAGCCCTGCGCCACGACATACCATTCCACGGAGCCCTTGCGGCTCGCCGGCGGCTTGGCATGTTTCACGACTGTAAAATGGCGCTTGAGGATAGCCAGCAAGCCGGCATCCGTACCCCCGGCAAAGACCTTGGCGATGAAGGCGCCGCCCGGACGCAGAGTGTGGATGGCAAAATCCGCCGCCGCCTCGACCAGCGCCATGGTGCGCAGATGGTCGGTTTGTGCATGACCGACCGTATTGGCCGCCATGTCCGAGAGGACGAGGTCGGGCGCCTGCCCCAGCGCATCGATGAGTTGCTGCGGCGCCGCGTCGGCCATGAAGTCCATCTGCATCAGCGCCACACCGTCCAGCGGCTCCACGGGCAGCAGGTCAATGCCGACGATGGCCGCGCCGGGCACCCTCTTGCGAACCACCTGCGCCCAGCCGCCGGGCGCCACACCTAGGTCGACGACGGCTTTCACACCCTTGAGCAGCCCGAATTTCTCGTCCAGCTCGATGAGCTTGTAGGCGGCGCGGCTGCGATAGCCCTCCGCCTTGGCGCGCCTCACATAGGGGTCGTTGAGCTGGCGCTCGAGCCAGCGCGTCGACTGGGCACTGCGGTTGCGCGCCGTGCGCACCCGCGTGCGGCCGGACGGGAGGCCGCGCGTCATGCCGCAACGCTCTCGTGGCGGGGTGCGCGCCGGATTGCGCGGCTGCCCAGCAGCATGCGCAGGATGCCTTCGCGAATGCCCCGATCTGCCACGCCCAGCCGGGCCGCCGGCCAGATGTCCAGAATGCTCTCCAGAATGGCGCAGCCCGCCACCACCAGATCGGCGCGTTCCTCGCCGATGCAGGGCAGACCCCGCCGCTCGGCGATGCTCATGCCGGAGAGACGAGCGGCGATGGCACGCATCTCCTCGGCCGGCACGATCAGCCCGTCCACCGCCTGCCTGTCGTAGCGCGGCAGCCCCAAAAAGACGGTCGCCAGCGTGGTGACAGTGCCCGAGGTGCCGAGCAGCCGCACCGGCCCCTGCGCGGGTAGGCGCTCGGCGAACGGCGCGAAGGCCCTGCGCATCGTCTCGCGCATCTGCGCATAGGCCGCCGCGCGCCCCGCGGCGCTATCCTCATGCCCACTGGCGGCCTCGGTCAGCGAGACCACGCCCCAGGGTGCGCTCTCCCAATCGACGATCGCCGCGCCGGGCTGCGAACCATCGAGCAGCGCCAGCTCGGTCGAGCCGCCGCCGATGTCGAAGATCAGCGCCGGCCCGTCGCCCGGCTCCAGCAGCGTCTGGCAGCCGAGCACGGCCAGCCGTGCTTCCTCCTGCGCTGAGATGATGTCGAGCATGATGCCCGTTTCGCGATGGACCCGGTCGACGAATTCCGCGCCGTTTTCTGCCCGCCGGCATGCCTCGGTCGCGACCGATCGCGCCAGAACCACGCGGCGGCGGCGCAGCTTGTCGGCACAGACGGAGAGCGCCGAGACCGTTCGCTCGATGGCGGCGTCGGAGAGGCGGCCGGTGCTCGCCAGCCCTTCGCCCAGGCGCACGATGCGCGAGAAGGCGTCGACGATGACGAAGTTGTCACCTTCCGGCCGCGCGATGAGTAGGCGGCAATTGTTGGTTCCGAGATCGAGGGCAGCGAGGTTGCCGCGTGGGCTCGCAATGGCACTGGCATTCGCGCCGGCGGCCGGCGGATCGACCATTCTTCGCGCCTGCTGCATCGCCGCCGGGGAACCGCGCCCGGCACGCGATCCGGGGGTCGCCTGCTGCGACATGTCCGTTCGTGCCTTCCTTGACCGGCGGCTCGTTCCGCCGGGACTTGCCATGAACGCTAGACGCGCTTGGACAGCAGCGCAAGCGCTCCCCTCAGCAAATGCCTTGACCGGTCCCGGAGGCGGCGCTATCTGCCCGCCCTCTCTTGCCCCGTCGTCTAAAGGTAAGACTACGGACTCTGACTCCGTCAATCGAGGTTCGAATCCTCGCGGGGCATCCACCTTAAGAAACACGATCGTCGGTGCACCATCCGCCGCCGCTCCCGCGCCGGCTAGCGCCACGGCTTGCGCCGGTTGCTTCCGCTCATCCCTGCGCGCGCTATAGAAGAGCCGCACGGCCCCACAGCGGAGAGATGGGAGAGCCATGACGGGAAACCAGCAAACCGATGCAGAGGCGGTCGAGCCCCGCGACTGGCTCGCGCGCGCCGAGCGCGAGGGGACGGACGCGACGGATGCTCTGGCGCAGTTCGACACCCTGCCCGCCGTTTCGCTGGCCGAGATGCGCGGCCAATGGCGCGGCACCGGCCTGCCGACCGGTCATGCGCTGGACGGCCTGCTCGAAGCTTATGGTTGGGCGGGCAAGGCATTCAGTGATGTGGAGACCGCGCATCCACTTCTGTTCGGACAGGCCGGCGCACTCGTGGCGATCGATCCCCGCTGGCTTCCGGGGGCGCGCCTTGGCGGCACGCGACTGGCCCGTTCGCGCCTCGCAATTCTCGCTTTTCGGCTGGCACACCCCTTGCTGCGAACGCGACAGCCGCAAGCGCGGCTGCGCTTCGTCACGCATCGCGGCGTGACCACCGCCGCCATGATCTACGATCGCCAACCCATCATCGATCTGTTCCGGCGGATCGCGCCGGGCATCCTGCTGGGCTTGATGGACATGCGGGGCCAGCCGCCCTTTTTCTTCGTGCTTCGAGCAGTCGACCGCACGGCGGAAGGCTGGCCAACCTAAGGTTTACTCCCGTCAACCGGGACCGGCGGTCGCATGCGCGCTGCCCATCTCGATCGGGCAAACTTAACGGAGCGCGCCGCGATCAACCGTCGCGTCGCGCTCCGGACGGAACGGCAAGAGGCTTTCCAGCGTCGCCAGAGGCGGCGCCCCCGGCACGACGGCACCCCGACGCAGCAGGAAGACGTGGCGGACGATCTCCGCCTGCTGCTCGATGCCGTAGCGCGCCAGCGCCCAGACCGGCCTGATCGTATAGCGATAGCGGCAGAAGGGATGACGCCGGAGAAGCAGATTGATGCCCTGTTGATGCTGCCAGACGTGCACCAACTCGTGGATCAGATGCCCCTGCTCAGCCAGCGATGCGTTGCCGAAGCATGTCCGATAGCCCCCGCCGCCCGGATGGAAATGGATGTGCCCGCGCGGCGCCATGGTGACATGGCGGGGCTGCAACGGCCACCATTTCTCCCGACATATGCGGATGGCATCGAGATCGAGCGCGGTTTCGAATATGCCAACCGCCAGCGCCCGCTCCGCCTCCGTAAGCGGGCGACCTCGGTCATCGGGGGATCGGGAGCGAACCATGGCCTAAAGATAGGGATGGCCAGTGCGCATCCAACAGCGCGCTCCCGCGTCACGCTGGCTTATGATGCGGTCAGGTCGATTCGGTCGAGCGTATGATAGCCGCCGCGATGGAAGAGCAGCGGAGCGCCCTCGCGGGCCCGCTCGAGCGCGCGCACCGCGCCGACGGCGAGAACATGGTCACCCAGTTCCACGACCTTGGCGATATCGCATTCCACCCAGGCCAGCACGTCGTCCAGCACCGGCAGGCCGCCCGGGCTGTGGCCATGACTGATTCCCTGGAACTTGTTGCCGCCGCGCGTGGCGAAGCGGCGGCACATATCGAGCTGGGCATCGGAGAGAATGTTGACGCAGAAGGCGCCGGTCTTCTCGATCTCGCGCCAGCTTCCCGAGAGCCGGTGCGGCATGAAGCCGACCAGCGGAGGATCGAGCGAGATCGACGTAAAAGTGCCGACCGCCAGTCCCCAGCGCGCCCCGTCCGCCGAAACCGAGGTGATGACGCTCACACCGGTGGGATAGCTACCCAATACGTCCCTGAAATGCGCTGGATCGATCAAATTATGTTCCGTCCTCTGCCGCCTCGTCCGATCCGAGTCGGCCCGCCTTATAGGCATATATGCGCGGCGGTTCGAAGAGGGCACCGGCGCGGGGCCGTCGTCCCGGTTCGAAGCGCAGCCTTAGCTTTCGAATAGCTTTCGAAGGACTTGACAGGCTGGCGCATTCAGTATGTCTTCGCTAGGGCGTTCGCCACGACCCCTCATATTCGGAAAAAGTCAACGTGCTACAGCCCTTACGCCGGACCCTGACCGCATCCGGAGCACCGCTCCTGCTGTTCGTACTGGCGCTGGCGGGCTGTAGCGGCGGCAAGGATGCGGCGAGCGGAAACGGTGCACCCGGCACCAACGGCGCGGCCAAGACCGTGGGCTTTGTCATCGTGCGCCAGGCCGATGTGCCCGTAGAAAATGAGCTGCCGGGGCGCACCAGCGCCTATCGCACATCCGAGGTGCGGCCGCAGATCACCGGCATCATTCGCAAGCGGCTGTTCACCGAAGGCGCGTTCGTGCGCGCCGGGCAGGCCCTCTATCAAATCGACCCGCAGCCCTATCAGGCGGCGTTCAACGAGGCCTCGGCCAATCTGCGCAGCGCTCTGGCGAGTCAGGAAGCGGCCCGCGCGTTGGCCGACCGCTATCATCCGCTTGCGGAGATCGACGCGGTCAGCAAGCAGGAATTCAGCAACGCTGTGGCCGCGGCCCGCGCCGCCGACGCCGCCGTCGCGCAGCGCCGCGCCCAGCTCGAAACCGCCCGTATCAACCTGGGCTACACCAATGTGCCCGCGCCCATTTCGGGCCGCATCGGCCGCTCGCTGGTGACGGATGGCGGGCTGGTGACAGCCAATCAGGCAACGGCGCTGGCGCAGATCAACCAGCTTGACCCGATCTATGTCGACATCCAGCAGAGCGCGGCCCAACTGATCGCACTGCGCCGCGCGCTGGGAGAGAAGACTGTGGAAAGCGGCTCCACGGCCGTGCAGCTCCGGCTGGAGGACGGCAGCGACTATGGCCATACCGGCCGCCTTCAGTTCGCCGAGACGCTGGTGGACGAGCGCACCGGCACGGTGACGCTGCGCGCCGAATTCCCCAATCCCGAGGGCCTGCTACTCCCCGGCATGTTCGTGCGTGCGCGCGTTGCCCAGAGCGTCGAGCGCGGTGCCTTCCTCATTCCGCAGGCGGCGGTGCTGCGCGACGCGCTCGGTGCGCCGCAGGTGTGGGTCGCGGCCCCGGACGACAAGGCCCAGCTGCGCGCCATCACCGTGGCGCGCACGCATGGCACCGACTGGGTCGTGACATCTGGCGTCAAGGCCGGCGAGCGGATCATCGTTCAAGGCACGAGCAGCCTTCAGGAAGGGCAGGCCCTCAAGCCGGGGCCCGCCGACACACCGCA
>DASRXY010000177.1:0-1902 GCA_035654035.1 Sphingobium sp.
CCGCGACGACGACGATCCCGATATCGTTGCGATCCGGCGGCGCTGGGGCGTGCTCTTCCAGGGCGGCGCGCTCTTCTCCACGCTCACCGTCTCGGAAAATGTGCAGGTGCCGCTGCGTGAATACTACAAGGAAATCGGCCCGGCGCTGCGCGAGGAAATCGCTGCCTACAAGATCCTGATGACGGGCCTGCCAGCCGACGCCGGGCCCAAATTCCCCTCCGAGCTTTCCGGCGGCATGCGCAAGCGCGCCGGGCTGGCGCGGGCGCTGGCGCTGGACCCCGCGCTGCTCTTCCTCGACGAACCGACCGCCGGGCTCGATCCGATCGGCGCGGCCGCCTTCGACGAGCAGACTCGCGCCTTGCAGCAGACGCTGGGCCTCACCGTCTTCCTCATCACCCACGATCTCGACACGCTGCACGCCATCTGCGACCGCGTCGCCGTGCTCGCCGACCAGCGCGTGATCGCCGTGGGCACCATCCCCGAGCTGCTCGCGCTCGACCACCCGTGGATCCAGGACTATTTCAACGGACCGCGCGGGCGGATCGCCAGGGGACACAATGCGTTGTCCGGACAGGCGACGCCATGATCGGCCGCGCTCGGCCATGGACAGGGGGAGCCACCCTCGCCATAACGGCGGCAGGAAGCGGCAGGGGCTGAATGGAAACGCGATCCAACAATGTGTTCGTCGGCGCCGTCGTGCTGCTCCTCATTGCGCTCACCGTTGGCGCCGCTTTCTGGTTTTCCCGGCTCGCCGAAGGCAGCAAGCAGGAATATGACATCTTCTTCAAGCAGTCGGTGACCGGTCTCGCCAAGGGCTCTTCCGTCACTTATGCCGGCGTGCCCTCCGGCCAGATCAAGGAAATCGCCCTGTGGAAGCGTGACCCGGAGTTCGTGCGGGTGCGCATCGTGGTGGATGCCGAGACGCCGGTGCTGCAAGGCACCACCGCCACCATCAACGGCGTGGGCTTCACCGGCGTGTCCGAAATCCAGCTCGGCGGCGCGGTGCGCGGCGCCCCGCCGCTCACCTGTCCCCGAGAGAATGCCGAGGCCGTGTGCCCGGAAGGCGTGCCGGTGATCCCGCCCAAGCCGGGCGCGCTCGGCGAACTGCTCAACAACGCGCCTGAGTTGCTCAACCGGCTGATGACGCTCACCGAGCGGCTCAGCGAAGTGCTCAATGACCAGAATCAGAAGCATCTCACCGGTATTCTCGCCAATGTCGAGACACTGACCGGCGAGCTGTCCCGCAGCGGGCCGGAGCTGCGCGCCACCATCACCCAGGCCCACCAGACGCTCGATAGCGTCACCAAAGCCGCCGAGGCCGTGGCCGGCACCGCGAACGCCGCCAACAGCCTGCTCAATGCCGAGGGCAAGCCGCTGGTGCAGGACCTGCGCGAGACCATCCGCCAGGCGCGCGCCAGCCTCGCGTCGCTGGACGCCACCATGACCGAGGCACGGCCCGGCGTCACCTCCTTCTCCCGCGACACCATGCCGCAGATTTCCCTGCTGGTGCGCGACCTGCGGCAGATGTCGCAGACGCTGCGCTCGGTCACGGAGAAGATCGATCAGCAGGGCGCGGGGTCGCTGATTGGATCGCCGCGCCTGCCGGATTACAAGGAATGAGAGGAAGAGCGATGCATGCTGGCGCCGCCGTCCGCCGCACTCTGGGCCTCGCCGCGCTCGGGCTGCTCGTCGCTACCACGGCGGGCTGCGTGCGCATTGGGACCAAGCCGCCGGAGCAATTGCTCGCCATCGCCTCCGACGCGCGAATCGCCGCCGGCGCCGCCCAGTCCGGCGCGGCGCAGACAGCCCTGTTCGTCGAGCGGCCTGATGTGCCCAAGGCCATCCAGACCCAACGCGTGGCCGTGCGCACCAATGCGACAAGCTACGCCTATGTCGCCAAGG
>DASRXY010000178.1:0-1590 GCA_035654035.1 Sphingobium sp.
TGACGCGGATTTCCTTGGCGGTCGCCGCGCCGATGCGCTCGATCAGGTCCACGTCGTGCGCGGCGCCCAGGCCGACATTGTGCGGGAAGATGGTGGCCCCGATGATGTTGGCATGGCCGTGCACCGCATCGATACCCCAGAGGATGGGGATGCCCACGCCGCCGCCGCTTTTGTCGACCGAAGCCGCATAGAACTGGTCCGCCAGCTCCAGCCATTTGGGCGCGGGGGCAAGGTCGTCGCCATTGGGGCCGCTGCTGCCCCCGGCGAGGATGGAGCCGAGATGATAGCGCTTGGCGTCGTCTGGCGTGGTGCAGCAGATGTCGCCCTGGACGAGTTGGCCGATCTTCTCTTCCAGCGTCATCCGCTTGAGGAGATCGGCGATCTTCGCCTCGGTCGCCGCGTCGGTGGTGACGGGGTAATGATAGGCAGGCCATTGCTCGGGATGGGCGATGCCGGCTTCGCTTGCGGTCGTCGGCTCGGCGGCGTGGAGAGCGGCAGCACCGCCGGCACAGAGCAAGGCAGTGGCGGCGGCCAGCGAGGCGATGGTGGTGCGGGTCAAGGCGTCTCTCCGGTGGGTCTGGTCTGTCGCGTCAGGGAAGGCGCGGCGCTCAGGCCGGCACGGGCGCCGGCGCCGGCTCGGGTGCGCAATAGCTGTCGAGAAAGGCCTGATGGCTGGGCATCTGCGCCACGCGCTCATCGATCCGCGCCTTGAGTGTCTCCAGCGTCGTGCGGAGTTGCGCGGTGGGCAGCAGCGTGGCCAGCCGATGCCAGCGACGCGGCGCCACGCGCTGGCCGAGCATCACCTGCATCCAGCTATCGACCCGGAACAGATCCTCGGGGCCCTGCCAGGCCTGCGCCGCCTCAGCGAAGCATTCGATGCGTTCTTGCAGCGTGTCGGGCACTGTCATGTCGCGGCAGTGGCGCCAGAAGGCGCTGTCGTCCCGCTCGGTGAGCTTATAGTGCAGGATGATGAAATCGCGCACGCGTTCGACCTCCAGATCGGCCATGCGGTTGAAGTGATCGCGCTGCGCCGCGCTTGCCCCGCCGAAGGGGAATTGCTGGATGAGCCGCGTAACGGCGATCATGATGAGGTGGATGCTGGTCGATTCCAGCGGCTCCACGAAGCCCGCCGAAAGCCCCATGGCAATGCAGTTGTGCGACCACATCTTGCGGCGTTTGCCGGTCTTGTAGCGGATGAGGCGCGGTTCGATCAGCGTCTCGCCCTCGATGCTGGCGAGCAGATCGTCGCGGGCGGCCTCCGGCTCCTTGAAGTCGGTGCAGAACACGCTGCCATTGCCGACGCGGTTCTGGAGGGCGATGCGCCACTGCCAGCCGGCATCGTGCGCAATGACGCGGGTATAGGGGAGCGCGTCCGCCACCGCCCGCGTCTGCACCGCCCAGGCCGCGTTGGTGATGAGCCAGTGACTCCAGTCGTCATAACCGGCCTTGAGGGTCTGCTCGATCAACAGGCCGCGAAAGCCGGTGCAGTCGATGAACAGGTCGCCCTCAATGCGCTCGCCGCTCTCCAGCACCAGCGCCGTGATGTCGCCGCTTTCGCCATGCTGCTCCACGCGCGTGATCCGGCCCTCA
>DASRXY010000179.1:0-7408 GCA_035654035.1 Sphingobium sp.
AAGGGCGCGAGGTGATGGCGGTGCCCGGCTTTCCGGAAGATCCCCGCACGCAGGGATGCAATGGGCTGATCCGCGAGGGCGCGACATTGGTGCAGAATGCCGACGACGTGATCGAGGCGATCAGCAGCATCGATCCGCGCGCCGCCATGCACGAACCGCGCCGCACCTATGCGGCGGCGCCTCCGGCCGGCGATCTGGAAGAGGATGCCCGCCAGCGCATCGTGGGGCTGATGAGCATGAGCGCGGTGCCCGTCGACGAGCTGGTGCGCCAGTCCGGCCTGCCGCCCGCCCTGGTGCAGATGGCGCTGCTGGAGCTGGAAATCGCGGGGCGGCTCCAGCGCCATGCCGGCGGGCGCGTGAGCCTGCTGTGAGTGCGCCGCTACATCGCCTGACGCCAAATCACTTGACGGGCGCCTCGCTCGCTTTTCATCCTCGCGCGTACACGTAAGGGACCGTTTGCCACCATCATGCAGCTAGTCATCGTCGAATCGCCGGCCAAGGCGAAGACCATCGAGAAATATCTGGGCGGCGACTATCGCGTGCTCGCTTCCTACGGCCATGTGCGCGACCTGCCGGCGCGGGACGGCTCGGTGGACCCGGAGCAGGGCTTTGCCATGGCCTGGGAGAATTATGGTGACAAGGCGCGCCAGCTCAAGGCCATCACCGACGAGGCCAAGAAGGCCGATCGCCTGATCCTCGCCACCGACCCCGATCGCGAGGGCGAGGCGATCAGCTGGCATGTGCAGGAAGTGCTGCGTGCCAAGAAGGCACTACCCAAGGAGGTGGAGCGCGTCACCTTCAACGCCATCACCAAGGCGACCATCACCGAGGCAATGAAGCATCCCCGCGCCCTCGACGATGACCTGATCGACGCGTATCGGGCCCGCCGCGCGCTCGACTATCTGGTGGGTTTCACGCTCTCGCCGGTGCTCTGGCGCAAGTTGCCGGGCGCCAAGTCAGCCGGGCGCGTGCAATCGGTGGCGCTGCGCCTCATCGTCGAGCGCGAGCGCGAGATCGAGACGTTCACGCCGCAGGAATATTGGTCCGTCACGGCCGATATGGAGCAGGGCGGGCAGGGCTTCACCGCACGGCTCGTCAAATGGCGCGGCGAGAAAGTGGAGCGCCTGAGCATCGGCAAGGAAGGCGACGCCCTCGCCGCCAAGGCCGATGTGGAAGCTGCGCGCTTCACGGTCGCCTCGGTCGAGACCAAGCCGGCCACACGCAATCCGCCGCCGCCCTTCACCACCTCTACCTTGCAGCAGGAGGCCGCGCGTAAGCTCGGCTTCTCGGCCAGCCACACCATGCGCGTGGCCCAGGCGCTCTATGAGGACGGCGCCATCACCTATATGCGCACCGACGGCGTGCAGATGGACGGCAGCGCCATCTCCGCCGCACGGCAGGCGATCGCGGCCCGCTATGATGGCGGCTATCTGCCGGAGAAGCCGCGCCAGTATCAGACCAAGGCCAAGAACGCGCAGGAGGCGCATGAGGCGATCCGCCCCACGGATTTCTCGCGCGACCGGGCGGGATCGGGCGATCATGCACGCCTCTACGAGCTGATTTACAAGCGCGCGCTGGCGAGCCAGATGGCCTCGGCCCGGCTGGAGCGCACGACGGTGGAGCTGGTCGACAGCACCGGCCAGCATGGGCTGCGTGCCACAGGTCAGGTGGTGCTCTTCCCCGGCTTCATGGCGCTCTATCAGGAAGGGCGCGACGAGCCCGAGCGTGGCACCGGCAAGCCCGGCGCCGAGGCGGACGAGGAGGATGGCCGGCTGCTGCCGCGCATGAGTGCGGGCGATACGCCGGCCAAGCGCGAGGTGAAGGCCGAGCAGCATTTCACCCAGCCGCCCCCGCGCTACAGCGAGGCAAGCCTGGTCAAGCGGCTGGAGGAGCTTGGTATCGGCCGGCCGTCCACATATGCATCGATCATTCAGACCCTTAAGGACCGTTCTTACGTCACCGTCGAGAAGAATCGCTTCTTCGCGGCGGAGAGCGGGCGGCTGCTGACGGCGTTTCTGGAGCGCTTCTTCGAGCGTTATGTTGCCTATGAGTTCACGGCCGGTCTGGAGGAGGAGCTGGACGATATTTCCGGCGGTCGAGCCGACTGGCAGGCGGTGCTTGACGCCTTCTGGCGCGATTTCAAGCCCAAGACCGCCGAGATCATGGAGCGCAAGCCCAGTGAGATCACAGCCGAGCTGGACGAATTTCTGGCGCCGATGCTCTTCCCGGACAAGGGCGATGGGTCCGATCCGCGCCTGTGTCCGCTCTGCCAGAGCGGGCGCCTCTCGCTGCGCGGAGGACGCTTCGGCGCGTTCATTGCCTGCTCCAACTATCCCGAGTGCAAATATACTCGCAAGTTCGGCCAGCCTGGCGGCGCCGAAGGTAGCGAGGCAAGCGGGCCGGAGGAACTGGGCAAGCATCCCGAGACCGGCGAGCCGATCCTGCGCAAGGCGGGGCGCTTCGGGCCCTATATCGAAACCGGCAGCGGCGAGACGCTGGCCCGTGCCTCCATTCCCAAGGATTTGCCGGGCGGGGAGCTGACGCTGGACTGGGCCGTGAAGCTGCTCTCGCTGCCGCGGACCATTGGCGACCATCCCGAGACGGGCAAGCCGATTACCGCCAGCATCGGTCGTTACGGGCCCTATCTCGCCCATGACGGCAAATATGCACGGCTGGGCACGACAGCGGAGGTGTTCGAAACCGGCATGAACGCCGCGGTGGTGAAACTCGCCGAAGCGGCGAACCGTGGCGGCGGCGCCCGGCGCGGCGCCGAGCCGCTGCGCGTGCTGGGCGCGCATCCCGCCAGTCAGGCGGAGGTCAAGCTGATGGCCGGCCGCTTCGGCCCCTATGTGACCGACGGCGAGACCAACGCGACCCTGCCCAAGACCGCGCAGCCCGAGGCGCTAACGCTGGAAGAAGCCGTGGCCCTGATCGATGCACGAGCCGCGGCAGGCCCCGCCAAGGGCAAGAAGAAGGCCCCCGCGAAGAAGGCCCCCGCGAAGAAGGCTGCGGCGAAGAAAGCGCCGGCCAAGGCCAAGGCCAAGAAGGGCGAGGCGTAGGCGCGCGCGGAGGCGCGGGGAAGAAGGAGCGTCACGCGGGACGTGAAGCGGTTAGGTTAAGACCCCTGGGTAAGTGCTTGTTATCTCGTGGCGGACCTGTGATCGTCAGTCCCGCGAAAGCGGGAATTTGACTCTGCGCTCAGCCGCTTTGGATTATGGCGAACTGATGCTTCCCGTTTTCGCGGGAATGGCGGGACTATAATTCAATTGAATCCTCGAGCTGGGCGCGCTCTTCAATTGAGCTTGCTGTGCCCTGTCCTACCAGCCGTGCGCCTGAGCATGTCGAAGAGTTTCCCTTTTCTTCTCTTCTCCGGAGAAGGTAAAAAGCCCTTTCGGCACACTGAAGCCAACGACAGCTGAATGAAAAGGGCGTGCAAAACCTGGCAACGGAAGGAGAGGGGAATGGGAACCACTGACGTCAAGCGGCTCTCCGGCGGCAATCCGCAGATCGCCAAGGGTGAGGGCGATGGGCCCGTGCAGGCCTATATCGCTGCACTTCCGGGCTGGAAGCAGGCAGCGGCCGCGCAGCTCGACGCGCTGATCGCCCGCACCGTCCCCGACGTGCGCAAGGCGATCAAATGGAATTCACCTTTCTACGGCATGGAAGGGCAGGGCTGGTTCCTCAGCTATCACGTCTTTACCCGCTACATCAAAGTCACCTTCTTTCGCGGCGCGGCGCTGGAGCCAATGCCGCCGATTGCCGGCAAGGACCCTCAGGTGCGCTATGTGCACATCGAGGAAGGCGGTTTCGACGAGGCGCAGATGGCGGACTGGATCGCCCAGGCGGCGCGCATTCCCGGCTGGCTCGCCTGAGCCGCGCGAAGGAGGCCGGCGCCGCCCCTGCCATAACGACCGGCGCGATAAAGAGGGGGTAGGGCACCCCAAAGGAAAAGCCGCGTGCACCGGCGGACCGATGGGGCTAACCGGGCCCCGCCGACGGGCCGTTCCGGCCGGTCCGGCCTGAACAACAGAAACGATAAAGACACGCCGATGACCCGCACTCTCACGCACCTCGAACGGCTCGAAGCCGAAAGCATCCACATCATGCGCGAGGTGGTGGCCGAAGCGGAGCGACCGGTGATGCTCTATTCGGTGGGCAAGGATTCGGCGGTGATGCTGCATCTGGCCCGCAAGGCCTTCTATCCGTCGCCGCCGCCCTTTCCGCTGCTCCACGTCGATACGACGTGGAAGTTCAAGGCGATGTACGAGCTGCGCGACCGCATGGCCAAGGAGAGCGGCATGGAGCTGCTCGTCTACCAGAACCCGGAGGCCAAGGAGCGCGGCATCAACCCCTTCGACCATGGTCCGCTGCACACGGACATGTGGAAGACGGAAGGCCTCAAGCAGGCGCTCAATCTCCACGGCTTCGACGTCGCCTTTGGCGGCGCGCGGCGCGACGAGGAGAAGAGCCGCGCCAAGGAACGCATCTTCTCCTTCCGCACCGCCTCCCATGGCTGGGACCCCAAGAACCAGCGGCCGGAGCTGTGGAACCTCTACAATGCCCGCAAGGCGAAGAGCGAGAGCATCCGCGTCTTCCCGATCAGCAACTGGACCGAGCTGGACATCTGGCAATATATCCAGCTCAACGACATTCCCATCGTGCCGCTCTATTTTGCGGCGCCACGCCCGACGGTGGAGCGGGACGGCATTCTGTTGATGGTGGATGACGAGCGGTTCCGCCTGGCGCCTGGCGAGGAGCCCGTGATGCGCTCCATCCGCTTCCGCACGCTGGGCTGCTACCCGCTCACCGGCGCGGTCGAGAGCGAGGCGGCCACGCTGAGCGAGGTCATCCAGGAAATGCTGCTCACCACCACCAGCGAGCGGCAGGGCCGAGTCATCGACAAGGACGGCGGCGATGCCAGCATGGAGAAGAAGAAGCAGGAGGGCTACTTCTGACGCGCCACGGAATGCGAAGCGTTCCCAAGCGTCCGCCCCAGACCTGATCCGGGGTCTCTTGCCGAATGGTGCCACAAGGATGGAGAGCCCAGCGTTCGCTGGGATGACGGGATTGAAATGAGCGAAGTGCAGGACCCCATCTACAAGACCGACGCCCTCATCGCGCAGGACATCGATGCCTATCTGGCGCAGCATCAGCACAAGAGCCTGCTGCGCTTCATCACCTGCGGCAGCGTGGATGACGGCAAGTCGACGCTGATCGGCCGGCTGCTCTACGACAGCAAGATGATCTTCGAGGATCAGCTCGCGGCGCTGGAAGCGGACAGCAAGCGCGTGGGCACGCAGGGGCAGGAGATCG
Source organism: Sphingobium sp. (assembly GCA_035654035.1). Taxonomy (GTDB): domain Bacteria; phylum Pseudomonadota; class Alphaproteobacteria; order Sphingomonadales; family Sphingomonadaceae; genus Sphingobium. Next base: position 5,314 of record DASRXY010000179.1, read on the forward strand.
ACTTCGCGCTGCTGGTCGACGGCCTCGCCGCCGAACGCGAGCAGGGCATCACCATCGATGTCGCCTACCGCTTCTTCACCACCGAGAAGCGCAAGTTCATCGTCGCCGACACACCGGGCCACGAGCAATATACCCGCAACATGGTGACGGGCGCCTCCACGGCCGACCTTGCCGTGATCCTGGTCGATGCGCGCAAGGGCGTGCTCACGCAGACGCGCCGGCACAGCTATCTCGCCAAGCTGGTGGGCATCCGCCACATCGTGCTGGCCGTGAACAAGATGGATCTGGTCGATTACGATCAGGCGGTGTTCGATGCCATCGTGGCGGATTATGCCGCCTTTGCGCACGAGACCGGCATCGACAATTTCGTCGCGATTCCGATTTCCGGCTTCAAGGGCGACAATATCACGAGCCACTCGGCCAACACGCCCTGGTACAAGGGGCCCGTGCTGATCGACCATCTGGAACAGGTGGACGTGGACAACAGCGCCGATCAGGCCAAGCCGCTGCGCCTGCCGGTGCAGTGGGTGAACCGGCCAAATCTCGATTTCCGGGGCTTTTCAGGCCTCATTGCCTCCGGCACGGTGAAGCCGGGCGACGCGGTGCGCGTGCTCCCCTCGGGCAAGACCAGCACCATCTCGCGCATCGTTACCCTGGATGGCGACCTGGACGAAGCAGTGGCCGGCCAGTCCGTGACACTGTGCCTGGCCGACGAGATCGACTGCTCGCGCGGCGACGTGATCGCAACGGCCGACGCGCCTCCGCAGGCGGCGGACCAGTTCGAGGCCACTTTGGTGTGGATGTCGGACGAGGCGATGAAGCCGGGCCGCGCCTATTGGCTCAAGCTCGCGACGCAGACCGTCTCGGCGACGATCCAGCCGCCCAAATATGAGATCAACGTCAACACGCTGGAGCATCTCGCCGCCAAGACTCTGGAATTGAACGGCATTGGTGTCGCCGAGCTGGCGACGGACCGCCCGATCGTATTCGAGCCCTATGCGCAGAACCGCGCGCTGGGCGGCTTCATCCTCATCGACAAGATCACCAATGCCACCGTGGCGGCGGGCATGCTCCACTTCTCACTGCGGCGGGCGCAGAATGTGCACTGGCAGGCCATCGACGTCAGCCGCGAGGCGCGCGCTGCGCTCAAGCACCAGACCCCCTCGGTGCTGTGGTTCACGGGCCTCTCCGGCTCCGGCAAGTCCACCATCGCCAATCTCGTCGAGAAGAAGTTGTATGCGCTCGGCCGGCACAGCTTCCTGCTCGATGGCGACAATGTCCGTCACGGGCTCAACAAGGACCTGGGCTTCACCGAGGCGGACCGGATCGAGAATATCCGCCGCGTGGGCGAAGTGGCCAAGCTGATGGCGGACGCCGGACTCATCGTCATCACGGCCTTTATCTCACCCTTCCGCGCCGAGCGGGAGATGGTGCGCGCGATGCTGCCGGAGGGCGAATTCATCGAGATCTTCGTCGATACCCCGCTCGCTGAAGCGGAGAAGCGCGACGTGAAGGGCCTCTACCGCAAGGCGCGGGAAGGCGCGCTCAAGAACTTCACGGGGATCGACAGTCCCTATGAAGCGCCCGAGCAGCCGGAAATCCGCATCGATACCACGCGCATGAGTGCGGAGGATGCGGCAGACCTGATCGTTGAGCGCGTCGCCGGCGTGTGGAGCCCGGACCTGTGACCGATGGCGAACTGGCCGCAGCGCTTGCGCAGGCGGCCGGGCGCCTGCTGCTGGAGGTGCGCGCGAGCGGCCTTGTCACCGGCAAGGCGCTGGGCCAGGCGGGCGACCAGACGGCCAATTGCTTCCTCGTCCATGCCATTCGCGCGCAGCGCCCCGAGGACGGTCTGCTCTCGGAGGAATTGCGCGATACGCCCGAGCGGCTGGGCAAGAAGCGGGTCTGGATCGTCGACCCCGTCGACGGCACGCGCGAATATGGCGAGGCGCGCAGCGACTGGGCCGTGCATGTGGCGCTGGCGATCGACGGCGCGCCGGTGATCGGCGCGGTGGCACTGCCGGGACTCGATGGCGTGCTGCGCTCGGACAGGCCCGTGCCGCTGCCGCCGGCCCCCGCACGGCTACGCATGGTG
>DASRXY010000180.1:0-17624 GCA_035654035.1 Sphingobium sp.
GCGCGGCCGGACGATTGGCGGCTGGACATCATTTTCGACCACAAGCCGGGCCAGGTCGACATCGACCGGGTGCTCGCGCGCGTGCCTTCGGCCGATCCTGCCGCCCTGGCCCTGGAACCGGTGCCGGACACCGACTGGGTAACGCAGAGCCAGGCTGGCCTCGAGCCGATCGCCGCCGGCCCCTTCCACGTCCGCCACGATGTCGCCGAACCGCCCCGCGCCGGCGCCGTCGACTTCCTCATTCCCGCGAGCCGCGCGTTCGGCACTGGCCAGCACGAAACGACACGCGGCTGCCTGCTCATGCTCGCCGGCCTGCACGCGCGGGGCCACCGTTTCAGCAATATCGCCGACATCGGCACCGGCACCGGCCTGCTTGCCTTTGCGGCGCTGGCGCTGTGGCCGCGCGCGCGCATGCTCGCTTCGGACATCGACCCTGTTTCCATCGACGTGACAGCGCAAAATGCCGGGCTGAACCGCGTCCCGCTCGGCAGCGCGCCGGGCGAAGCGCTGCTCGTCGCCGCGCCCGGTGTCGACCATCCGCTGATCGCGGGACTGGCGCCCTACGACCTCGTCATTGCCAATATCCTTGCCGGGCCGCTGATCGCGCTGGCGCCGAGCCTGTGCGCCCAGATCGCCGAGGGCGGCTCGCTCATTCTCGCCGGCCTGCTGGAGACGCAGGCCGAACGCGTGCTCGTCGCTTATCGGGCCCAGGGCATGCGGCTAGCCGAACGTGCCGACCATGGCGACTGGCCCACGCTCCACCTGCGCAAGCGCCGCCGTTTCGGCTGGCGCCGGCCGTTGCGCTGGCGCGCGCAGGATAATGGCGCCACGGAGGATTTCGGGAGCTGGTGATGCGGCACGCGCGAGGATTGTTGGCTCTGCCGGGTATGGTCACGGCCCTGACCCTACTCGGCGCGACGTCGCTTTCCGCTCAGCCCAGCGCGCCCGATAACGGCCCCGTCTGGCGCGCCGAACTTGCAGCGCTCGGCATCGATCCCGCCCGGATGCGCGAGGGCGTGGACGGCAACAACCCGCAGGCGCCCAATGCCGCCAATTTCGACGAAGCCAAGGTCCGGGCTTACCGCCTGCCGCCACTGATGGGCGCGACTCCGCCCGTCGACGCGCGGGGATGGGCCGAGCGGCGGGCGGACCTGGTGAAACTGCTCGAAGATAATCTAGTCGGCCGCATGCCTGACGCTGCCGCGCACGTGCGCGTCAACTGGACCGTGCTCACGGCCGAAAGGAAGGAGATTGGCGGCGTCCCGGCGCTAATCCGCACAATGCGCGGCGCGGCCAGCATGCCGGACGGGCGCAAAGGCCCGGTCATCGAAGCAGAGATCACCACGCCAGAGAAGCCGGCCGGCCCGATGCCAGCCGTCATCGACTATACCTTCGTCTTTCCGGCGAATTTTCCACGCCCGGCCAATTTCACGCCGCCGCCCAGCCCCGCTATCGCGGCACTCCGGCACGGCTGGGCATATATCGCTTATTATCCCTACAGCGTGCAGGCGGATAATGGCGCGGGCTTGAATGAGGGGATCATTGGCCTGGTCAATGGTGGCCGGCCGCGTGCGCCGACGGAATGGGGCGCCCTGCGTGCCTGGGGTTGGGGCGCAAGCCGCATCGCCGACCTGCTGGAGCGCGATTCCGCCATCGACGGCACGCGCCTGGCGCTGGCGGGCCTCTCACGCTTCGGCAAGTCGGCGCTTGTCGCTGCAGCCTTCGACGACCGCTTCGCCGCCGCGCTGATCGGGTCTTCGGGCGCGGGCGGCGCCAAGCTGCTGCGTCGCAATTATGGCGAGCAGGTCGAGAATCTGGCGGCCAACGGGGAGTTCCACTGGTTCGCGCCGGCCTTTCTGCGCTATGCGGGCCCGCACACAGTGGACGACCTGCCGGTGGACGCCCACATGCTCGTCGCTCTCGCGGCACCGCGCGCGCTGTTCATCGGCACGGGTGTCAAGGAACAGGGCGATGGCTGGGTGGACCCGCGCGGCAACTATCTCGCCGCCGTCGCCGCCACGCCGGCCTGGACGCTTCTGGGCAAGACCGGTCCCACCGACCCGGGCCAGCCAGCCATTGACGCCCCGGCGCCGCGCACCACGCTCACCTGGCGCCAGCATTCGGGCGGCCACACCAACGCGCCCAATTGGGAGGCGTTTCTGGACTGGGCCGATGCGCTGTGGGGTCGCCGGAACCGATAAGCGCGGTGTGGGGAAACATGTCTGTGGCCCTGAGCGACCAGGAGCGCAGATCGAGACTTAAAAATGGTTTCGTCACTCCCTCGAAAGCGGGAATCTAACTGACAGCCTCTCATATTCCCGCTTTCACGGGAATGACGGGTAATGGCTCACGGGCAACGGGGTTGGGAAGGAAAGACGGCCCGCAGATGGGCCTCCCAGCTCAGCCGGTGTGCTTTCTCGTCCTGGACTCCTGCCTGCGCAGGAGCACGATGGACTCGTTGAGGGGCGTCGGTCGGTGGCGGGGCGGCGCTGGGAGAACGGTTGATCCCGCGCACATTCGCCCTCACCCCGCGCCCTTGACGATCTCGGCCCACGCCGCCTCGTCGATCACTTCGATGCCCAGGTCCGCCGCCTTCTTGAGCTTGGATCCCGCGCCGGGCCCCGCCACGACCAGATCGGTCTGCGCGCTCACCGTGCCGGCGGCGCGGGCGCCGAGCGCCTCGGCCTGCGCCTTGGCTTCGTCGCGGCTCATTGTCTCCAGCTTGCCGGTGAAGACGATGGTCTTGCCCGAGACAGCGCTCGCCTTGGTTTCCACCACATAATCGGGCGGCGCCACCTCGCTCAGCAGATCGTCCCAGATCGCGCGGTTATGCGCCTCGTGGAAGAAGTCGCCCAACGCCTCGACCACCACCGATCCCACGCCCTCGATCGCCGTGAGCCGCGCCGCCGCGCTCTCGTCGCCGGCATGGGCCGCCTGCGCCGTCTCGCGCAGTGCTGGGAGCGTCGTGAAGGCCTTCATGAGATCGCGCGCCGTCACCGCACCGACATGACGGATGCCAAGCCCGAAGAGCAGCCGCGCCGCATCCGGCTGGCGGCGGCTCTCGATCGCAACCAGGAGATTGTCGACGGACTTGTCCTTCCAGCCCTCGCGCCTCAGCAGCTCTTCGCGATGCGTCTTGAGGCGGAAGATATCGGCCGGCCCCTTGTCCAGCCAGCCGAGCGCGAAGAATTCGCGAATGGTCTTCTCGCCCAGGCCCTCGATGTCCAGCGCCCCCCGGCTCACGAAATGGCGCAGGCGTTCGATGCGCTGGGCCGGGCAGATGAGCCCGCCGGTGCAGCGCACGTCCACCTCGCCCTCCGCCGCCACCGCCTCGCTTTGGCATTCCGGGCAATGATCCGGGAAGAGATAGGGTTCGCGCGGTTCCTCGCGCGTGAGATTGTCCACCACCTGCGGAATGACGTCGCCGGCGCGCTGGATGACGATACGGTCGCCCACGCGCAGGCCCAGCCGGCCAATCTCGTCGCGATTGTGCAGCGTCACATTCTGCACCACCACGCCGCCCACCGTCACCGGCTTCAGACGCCCCACTGGAGTCAGCTTGCCGGTGCGGCCGACCTGGACGTCGATGGCGAGCAGGCTCGTCTCGGCCTGCTCGGCGGGGAATTTGTGCGCAATCGCCCAGCGCGGCGCCTTGGCGACGAAGCCTAGCCGCTCCTGCAAGGCGAGACTGTCCACCTTGTAGACGACGCCGTCGATATCATAGGGCAAGTCCGCGCGGCTGCGCTGGATCGCGTCATAGTGCGCCAGCATTTCCGCCGTATCGGCGCACAGCACCAGCCGGGAAGAGACGGGCACGCCCCAGCGCGCGATGACGTTCATGACGCCAAACTGCGTCTCAGCCGGCAGGCTCGTTGCCACGCCCCAGCCATGGGCCAGGAAGCGCAGCGGGCGGCTGGCGGTCACGGCCGGGTCCTTCTGGCGCAGCGATCCGGCGGCGGCGTTGCGCGGATTGGCGAACTGGCGCACCGTATCGGGATCGAAAGCCTCGCCCTTCGCCTCGGCCGCCTCCTGTGCCTGCTGCATCAGCCGTGCATTAAGCGCTACGAAGGCAGCCTTCTCCATATAGACCTCGCCGCGCACCTCGAACACGGCGGGCGCATCGAGCGGCAGGCGCTGTGGAATATCGGGAATATGCGCGACATTGGCCGTTACATCCTCCCCCACCTGCCCATCACCCCGCGTCGCGGCGCGCACAAGCACGCCGTCCTCGTAGCGGATCGAGAGCGACAGCCCGTCGATCTTGTCCTCGGCCGTCATGGCGATGGCGGCGTCCTCGGGCAGGTTGAGATAGCGTCGCACCCGCGCCACGAACTCGGCCGTCTCCTCGGGCGAGAAAACGTTGTCGAGGCTCATCATCCGCTTTTCGTGCGGCACCTTGGCCAGTGCCGAGGCAGTCACCGAAGCTCCCACTTGCCGATTGGGACTGTCTGCGCGGACCAGATGCGGAAAAGCCGCCTCCAACGCATTATTCTCCCGCACCAGCGCATCGAACGCCGCGTCGCTGATCTCCGGCTGATCCTGCGCATGGTAGAGCGCATTATGCCGCGCGATCTCCTTCGCCAGCCGCATCAGGCGGTTGGCGGCCGCGGCTTCGGAGAGGGTGGCGGGGTCGGTGGTCATTCTTTTATCTGCTCGCACTGCCGCTGCCGAACCTGGAACACCTGAATGCCCATTCCGTGCGTGACATAACCAATTTCACATCTGGCATGGCCACCATCCACATAATGGACAGTGATCGCTCCATCTGCGTCGCTTCCCGTCCACTTTGAACATAACGGGACGCGAGCAACCGGAAAGCAAGAACATCAGCACGATAGCCGGTCCAAACATGTGCGTTCTAGCGTCAGGTGGCGCCCCCATCACACTCCCTCCAGCAGCCGCGCCGCCTGCGCACGCGCTTCCGGGGTGATGGCGGCGCCGGAGAGCATGCGAGCGATTTCCTCGCGGCGTTCGGTCTCGTCCAGCGGGTGGACGCTCGTGCGGGTGATGGTGCCTTGCGAGCTTTTCTCGATGAGCAGGTGCGCCGCGCCGCGTGCCGCCACTTGCGGGCTGTGCGTTACCACTACCACCTGCGCGCCGTGCGCCAGCCGCGCGAGGCGCTCGCCAATAGCGCCGGCGACGGCCCCGCCCACGCCCCGGTCGATCTCGTCGAAGATCATCGTCTCCGCCCCGCCCTGCGCGGCCAGCGCCACCTTGAGCGCCAGGATGAAGCGCGAGAGTTCGCCGCCGCTGGCGATCTTGGCGAGCGGCGCAAAGGGCGCGCCGGGATTGGTGGAGATGAGGAACTCGACACGGTCGCGCCCATGCGGCCGCCAATGCGCCTCGTCCTGCGGCTCGACGACCGTGCGGAAGCGCGCGGCATCCAGCTTGAGCGGCGCCAGCTCCGCCGCCATCGCTGCGTCGAGCCGCGCCGCCGCCTCGCTCCGCGCCGCGCTCAGCGCCTGCGCCTGCGCCTCATAGGTGACTCGTGCTGCCGCCACCGTCGCTTCCAGATCGGCCAGCCCCGCCTCGCCCGCGTCGATCCGGGCGAGCTGCGCGCGCATTCGCTCGGCGAGGTCGGCCAACGCATCGGCCTCGACCTGATGCTTGCGGGCCAGCGCACGCAGATCGAAAAGCCGCGTCTCGATGGCGTCCAGCCGCGCCGGATCGACGGCGAGCGCCTCATTGGCGCGGGCCAGCGCGTCTTCCGCCTCGCTGGCCTCGATGACAGCACGATCGAAGGCCGCGAGCGCATCGGCAAGGTCCGCATGTTCGGGCGCGATCCGGTCGAGCCGCCGCGCCGCCTGACGCAGGCGCGAAAGCGCCCCCTCCGATCCGCCGAGCAGACTGTCGAGCATCGCCAGGTCCTCGGTCAGCCGCGCGCCCTTCTGCATGGCGGCACGCTCGGCGGCGAGGACCTCCTCTTCGCCCGGCTCGGGCGCGAAACCATCCAGCTCAGCCACGGCATGGGCGAGATAATCGCGCTCCTTCGCGGCATTCTCCAGCGCGTCGCGCGCCGCGGCGAGCTGGTCACGCGCAGCCTCCCACGCGGCGTGGGCCGCGGCTACCGCGCCGGTATCCAACCCCGCAAAGGCGTCAAGCAGCGCCCGGTGCCCGCGCGGGTTGAGCAGGCCGCGCTCGTCGTGCTGGCCGTGGATCTCGACCAGCGCCGCGCCGACATCGCGCAGCAGCGCCGCCGAGCAGGGCTGGTCGTTGAGAAAAGCACGGCTGCCACCATCGGCCTTGAGCGTGCGGCGGATGAGCAGCGGTTCGCCCGGCTCCTGGGCAATGTCGTTCTGCGCCAGCAGCGCGGCCAGTGCCGTCCCGGGCGCGGGCGGATCGAACGTGGCGGTGACGCTGGCCTGATCTGCGCCGGCACGCACCAGAGCGCTCTCTGCCCGCGCTCCCAGCGCCAGGCCCAGCGCATCGAGCAAGATAGACTTCCCCGCACCCGTTTCTCCGGTCAGCACGGTGAGCCCGCCGGAAAAGGCAAGGTCCAGCGCCTCGATGAGGACTATGTTACGGATGGAGAGCCCGGTCAGCATGCCTGGCCAGACCTAATCTATTGCGCCGGTCGCTGTCACGCTCTGCCGGCGCTCAGGCGTTCGGCGCGTGCTTCCGCATCAGCTCGTAGGCGCGCGAATACCATTTGGAGCCCGGATAGTTGGCACTCAGCACGGCGGCAGCGCGCTTGGCTTCCTCGACCATGCCGAGCGAGAGATAGGATTCCACCAACCGCTCCAGCGCCTCGGGTGTGTGCGTGGTCGTCTGATAGTCGTCGATCACCTTGCGAAAGCGCATGGCGGCCGCGATCCACTGCCGGCGGCGCTCGTAGAAGCGGCCGACTTCCATTTCCTTGCCGGCGAGATGGTCGTTGACCAGATCGAGCTTCAGCCGCGCATCGGCGGCGTAGCGCGAATTGGGGAAGCGGCGAATCAGTTCGCCCAGCGCGTCGCGCGCCTGCTGGGTGATTTTCTGGTCCCGCGTCACGTCGCCGATCTGCTCGTAATAGCAGAGCGCGATCAGATAATAGGCATAAGGCGCATCGCGGTTGCCGGGATGGATGGAGAGGAAGCGCTGCGCCGACTGGATCGCCTCGGTATAGGCGCGCGCGCCATAATAGCTGAACGCGCTCATCAGCTGTGCGCGGCGAGCCCAGGGCGAATAGGGATGCTGGCGCTCAACCTCGTCGAAGATGATTGCCGCTTCCTCATAGCGCCCCTGATCGAGCCGCTGCTTGGCCGCATTGTAGAGGGTGCTCACATCGCGCGCGACATATTGGGTGTCGGCGCGATTGCGATTCTGCGAACAGCCGGCGACCAGAATGAGCGGGGTGATGCCGAGCATCAGACCCGCAACGCGGCGGAGACGGGGGCTTTTCATGGCACGCCTCTTAGCGAAGGCCGATTGCTCCGCCAAGGGCTGTTGCGCGCGGGGCCGCGAACGGAGGCAAGGAAGCGCCGGATCATGTGGGGCCTTCATCGCCCGGCCAGGATGAACGACAGCAAAACGGTAAGGTCAGGTGCAAATGTGCCGCCGCTGGGGGGAGGCAGCGGCGGCACAATGAGCGGCCTTGCCGGCCATTTTGGCCGACGCCGAATTCAGCAGCCCGGTCCTGATCGCCAATGTGGGGGGATGGCGATCATCGAGCACACTGATCCGGCGTCGGCCTGCGTAAGCTTCAAACGTCCGGGTAGTCGTTCACGAAGCTCCGCATCCGCGCGGACCCGAGGGGCGATAGCCCAACTGTCCGTCCGTCCGGCTCATGACCGGTTAAGACGACCAGTCCCGCTTGGACCAGTTTGTCGATGAGTGTGCTCGTTGCCTTGCGGCTCAGCAAATTGGCCGTTGCAAGGGTCGTTTCGCTCACATCGCGTTGCTGCAATTCACCGACGAAGAGGGAGAGCATGATATCCAGCGAGCTATCAGCCATGGCCGGAGTGACGAAATGCCGGCCGCGCGTGCGGTTCAGCATGTGCATTCGCGCAGCTTTCTGCTCCACCTGCATGTCCGAATCGACGGAGGGCACCATGGCGCGCGCGTGCGTAAAGGCCGGCGGGAGACCAATGCTCCGGTGCATCTGATTCGTCACAACAAGACCCCGTTGGTTATTCTTATAGAACACCTTTTCCAGAGCCCCGATGATGGGCCGGACCGGTTCCCTCACTCGCTCCGCAAAATATGCGAACGTGGCATCTTAATCATGTCCCGTAACCACCCGACACCGGATTCCACATATATGAACAGTGGATTATCCTCGCGAAGGATATGGCCCCATGGCCGAATGGCAGTGCTGCCATTTTTTGTCCGCCAAACGCTTTGTTCTACGCGCCTCTTGTCGCGACTTCGGGCCAGCTCGCCATGCCTGCCAGGTGCATGTGTGGGATCTTACACCGGGAAACTGGTCGGCGCGCTGGCCCGCGAAGCTTGTCAGATTTCTGGATAATCGCTGACGAAGCTCCGCATTCGTGCGGACCCGAGGGCAGTCAGCCCGGCTGTCCGCCGTTCCGGGTTTTCCCCGGTAACTTCGGCCAGCCCCGCTTGAATGAGAGAAGCGAGGATGCGCTGTGCATCGTCCTCATCGAGCATATTGACGAGTGAAAGGGTCGCCGGCGTCAGGGAGACCGCCTTGAGTTCGCTCAGAAACAGCGAGAGCATGATCGCCATCGCGCCATCGGCCATCACCGAGCGCCGGAAATGGCGATCGCGCACTTTCACCAGCTCATGCAGCCGCGCAGCACGGACTGCGAGATTGAAATCGTCGCGCGAAACCGCATCCAACGGATCGTCGCTGGTCATCATGCGTAGCACTGCGCCTGCTTCAAGGGTCACGGCTGTCCTTTCATCAATCGTGAAAAACCGCGTAGCCCACCCGCTCGCTCAACTTTGAGTTATTAGAATGCAATCGTTCTCATGTCATGTCCCGCACTTGCCCGACACGAAAAGCGGCCCCGCAAACATGCTCGCTTCGCGGGTTGCTTTTCGGAAGATTCTTGACGAGATCAGCCAATTGTTATTGCGGCGCCAGCGTGAACTCTCTTAACGTTCACGTTAACCAACTTGTTCGGAGACGGCCGCGAATTGGAACAGGGCCGGTTTATGGACGGCACCATGCGGACGTCACGCATAAAAAGAAAACGGCGCGACATCTCTGTCGCGCCGCTTCCTTGTGCTGGGCCTTGGGCCCGGCGGATCAATCCTGCGTGATAAAGCTCGGCAGGCCGGTGTCGCCCCCGTCGTCATCACCGCCACGGTCGCGACGCGGACCGCGATCGCCCCGGCCACCGCGCTCGCGACCGCCCCGGCCTCGATCTCCACGATCGCCGCCACGGCCACCACGATCACCGCGATCCCCACGCTCGCCGCGCGGTTCGCGGGGTGGACGGGTGTCCTCCAGCTCCTCGCCGGTCTCCTGATCGACGACGCGCATGGAGAGGCGCACCTTGCCACGCGGATCGATCTCGAGGACCTTGACCTTCACTTCCTGGCCTTCGGCGAGGACATCGCTCACCTTCTCGACCCGCTCATTACGGATCTCGGAGACGTGGACGAGGCCGTCCTTGCCGCCCATGAAGTTCACGAAGGCACCGAAGTCGACGAGGTTCACGACCTTGCCGTTGTAGACCTTGCCCACTTCCGGCTCCTCGACGATGCCGAGAATCCAGGCCTTGGCAGCCTCGATCTGGCCGATATCGGAGGAGCTGATCTTGATGATGCCCTCATCGTCGATATCGACCTTGGCGCCCGTCTCCGCAACGATCTCGCGGATGACCTTGCCGCCCGTGCCGATAACGTCGCGGATCTTGGACTTGTCGATCTGGATCGTCTCGATACGGGGCGCGTGCGCGGAGAGTTCCGTGCGAACTTCACCCAGCGCCTTGCCCATCTCGTTCAGGATATGGGCGCGGCCGTCCTTGGCCTGCGCAAGCGCCTGCTTCATGATCGCTTCGGTGATGCCGGCGACCTTGATGTCCATCTGCAGCGAGGTGATGCCCTCGCTGGTGCCGGCCACCTTGAAGTCCATGTCGCCGAGATGATCCTCGTCGCCCAGGATGTCCGAAAGCACGGTGAACTCATCGCCTTCCAGGATCAGGCCCATGGCGATGCCCGAGACCGGACGCTTGATCGGCACGCCGGCATCCATCATCGCCAGGCAGCCGCCGCAGACGGTCGCCATGGACGAGGAGCCGTTGGACTCGGTGATGTCCGAGAGCACGCGGATCGTGTAAGGGAACTCATCATGGCTCGGCAGCACCGGGTGCAACGCGCGCCAGGCGAGCTTGCCATGGCCGACTTCGCGACGCCCCGGGGCACCGAAGCGGCCCACTTCACCGACCGAATAGGGCGGGAAGTTGTAGTGCAGCAGAAAGCGCTCATAGCTGAGCCCGGTCAGGCCGTCGATCATCTGCTCGGCGTCCTTGGTGCCGAGCGTGGTCGTGCAGATGGCCTGCGTCTCGCCGCGCGTGAACAGCGCCGAGCCGTGCGTGCGCGGCAGGAAGCCGACCATGCTTTCGATCGGGCGGATCTGCGTGGTGGTGCGTCCATCGATGCGCTGGCCATCCTTGAGGATGGCGGTGCGCACGATCTCGGCTTCCAGCTTCTTGGTCAGCTTGATAGCGGTCATCAGCGTCTGGCCATCAGCATCGGCGAAATGCGCCTTCACCTTGGCGCGCGCCTCGTTGAGCGCGTCCGAACGAGCCGACTTGTTGGTCTGCTTGTAGGCCGCCGCGATGTCCTTGCCGACCAGCTTCTTGATCTGCGCCTTCATCTCGGCAGTGTTGTCGGAGAGATCGATCTCCCACGGCTCCTTGGCGGCCTTCTCGGCGAGCTTGATGATCGCGTCGACCACCTTGCGGCTCGCCTTGTGCGCGAACATGACCGCGCCCAACATCACCTCTTCGGAGAGTTCCTTCGCCTCGGACTCAACCATCATCACGGCCGTGTCGGTAGCGGCGACGACGAGGTCCAGTTCGCCCGTCTTCACTTCTTCCAGGCTCGGGTTGAGCTGATATTCGCCGTCCTTGTAGCCCACGCGCGCGGCGCCGATGGGGCCGAGGAAAGGCACGCCCGAGATGGTGAGTGCCGCCGAGGCCGCGATCATCGCCAACACATCGGGCTCATTCTCACCATCGAAGGAGAGAACCTGGCAGATCACGTTGATCTCGTTGTAGAACCCTTCCGGGAAGAGCGGACGCACCGGCCGGTCGATGAGACGCGAGGTCAGCGTCTCCTTCTCGGTCGCGCCACGCTCGCGCTTGAAGAAGCCGCCCGGAATGCGCCCGGCGGCCGAGAATTTTTCCTGATAATGGACGGTCAGCGGGAAGAAGTCCTGCCCTTCCTTCACCGACTTGGCGGCCGTGACGGCGCACAGCACCACTGTTTCGCCGAGGCTGGCGATCACCGCACCGTCGGCCTGACGGGCAACACGGCCCGTTTCGAGCTTGAGGGTCTTTCCGCCCAGCTCGATTTCCACTGTCTTTACATCGAACATTGATTTTCCTTCCACCCACCGGGCCCTATTGCGCGGCGGGGCTTGCTTGCAGGGCTGTCCGGCCCTGTGCGGTTCGGGACCTTGTCGCGTCCCTGAAGGGAGTTCGGCCGGATTGCCTTTTCCCCGTCGCCCCGGCGGAAGGCCGGCGGCGCAATAAGCAAACGGCCCGCCGAAGCGGGCCGAGTTCCTGCGTTACTTGCGAAGACCCAGCTTCGCGATGAGGGCGGTATAGCGTCCCGCATCTTTCTTCTTGAGATAGTCGAGCAGCGAGCGACGCTTGTTCACCAGCATCAGCAGGCCGCGACGGCTATGATTGTCCTTGTGGTGGCCCTTGAAATGCTCGGTGAGGTTCGAGATGCGCTCCGTGAGGATCGCAACCTGCACTTCCGGAGACCCGGTATCGCCCTCGTGCTGGGCGTTGTCCTTGATGAGCGCGGCCTTGCGCTCCGCCGTAATCGACATCATCCATTCCTTTCTAACGTCGTGACTACAGGTTGAAACCCCGCACCACCTTGATGTCCGGTCCCAGAGCTTCCACCAGCGCGATGGGCGTTTCGCCCTCCATCGCCAGCATCAATCCCTGGATGCGGGGGGCCCCGGCAAGGGTCCGGCCTTGTTTCAATGCCTTCGCTTGCTCGGGAGTGACGGGGAGAGCCGGGATGTCGTCCAGCCCCGCCGTCAATGGCAGCATATGCTGCGCAATGGCGCGCGCCTTAGCAGCATCACGCAGATTGTCCAGCGAAATCGCCGAGTCGAGCGTGAACGGACCCGCTTTCTCGCGCCGCAACATGGTCACATGCCCCACCGTGCCGAGCGCCAGCGCCAGGTCGCGCGCAAGGCTGCGGATATAGGTGCCCTTAGAGACATGGGCGCGCAGCGTGACCGCATCGAGGCGGCCCTCTGTGCCCTCCGTATCGACGATGGTGAGCGCATGTACGGTCACGGCACGCAGCTTCATCTCCACCGTCTCGCCGGCCCGCGCCCGGTCATAGGCGCGCACCCCGTCGATCAGGATAGCGCTATAGGCCGGCGGCGCCTGTTCGATGGGCCCCGTGAACCCCGGCAAAGCCCCCACGACCTGCGTGCGGGTGGGGCGCGCTGCGCTGGTGGCGATTATCGCGCCTTCGAGGTCCAGCGTATCGGTCTGTGCGCCGAAGCGGACCGTAAAGCTGTAGACCTTGTCGCTATCCAGCATCCGCCCGGCGAGCTTGGTCGCCTCACCGACTGCCACGGGCAGCACGCCCTGGGCCAGCGGATCGAGCGTGCCGCCATGGCCCACCTTGGCTTTGCCGTGCCCAGCCTCGCGCAGGGCCCGCTTGACGGCACTCACTGCCTGGGTGGACCCAAGCCCCACCGGCTTGTCGAGAATGAGCCAGCCATGCAGCGGGGCCGGCAGCGTGTGGTCGGAGGGTTCAGGCACAGTCATGAGGCAGCCCATAGCGGGCCAGGCGACCTCTGTCAGGAGGCGAGCGTCAGACCGTCAGCGCGTCTTTTTCCGGGACGGCGGCGGCCCGCTCGCCACGAAGGAAGCCAGCGGGCAGCGCTGCCCGTTCACCACCACCACGCCGAACTTGTCGAGCCGGCTCGCGCCCTTGGTCTCGAACTGGATCGCCGTGGCGAAGCTCAGGTCCGTGCAGGGCGCCGCAAGCCGGGCCAGATACCAGTTGCGGCGGTTGTCCTGCACATAAAGCGTGCTGTCATCGATGGCCTGCCAATCGCGGATGCCGCCCATGTTGGCGAAGGGAATGGCGGTCTCCGTGGCGGCCTTGCCTTCCTCTGCTTTTACGGCCTGCGCGGTCGCCTGCATGCCACCGGTCGCAATGAAGGCGGTTGCGGCCAGCAGCGTGGCGAGGAGAAAGCGTGGTTCGATGCGCATGGCGGGTCTCTCCGGGGCTGCTTGTGTCGTTCCGCCCCTGCAACGCCACCATAGGGGTCGAGACGTGAAGGGCAAGTGAACCGGCGACAAACCGCTCTTCACGCGGCACAGGGAGGGAGCGGACACTCGTGATATCCGCCCCCCTTCCGCGCGCTACCCCGGCGCGGCGGCGGGACGACGCGTTATTGAAAGCCAGGCAGCGAACGTCCGCTCAATCCGGCCAGGCCAGCTCCACCGCGTGGCTGCGAATGCCCACCGGCCAGTTTTGCGTGAGGAAATCGAAGCGGTCACGGTCGTCGGCATAGAGGGCGCGGATCGCTTCCTCGAAGCTTTCGCGATTGCCGGCGATCGCCAGAAGGAAATGATAGGCCGCATCGCGCCGCGCCCGCCCCGGTCCTTCCGCCTTCATCGCCGCCTCGACCATTCGGCGGAGCGCCTGGGAGGCGCCGCCGCGTTGGTCAGCCAGCCAGTCCCAATGACGCGGCAGCAGCGTCACTTCACGGGCAACGACGCCCAGCTTCGGGCGCCCCGGTCCCGTACGAACCGGCTCGGCAGAGCTGGTCTCATCCGACGTCGGCTCGCGCAAATCGAGGTCGACCTGACGGCCTGTACTGTCGTCGAACACGAGCACGTCAGAGGTGCGCGCGGGCGCCTCCAGCGCGCGCAGCGTCTCGACGATATGCGCGTGCGAACCGCTGGCCAGCCACAGGTCGTTGGCAAAGGCAGTATAGGTGGTCGTCATGGCTGCTTCTCCCCATTGCGAGGATCGCCATTTATACCCGGATAAAAACCGAGTCAATATACCCGGGTAAAAATCAGGACTCCGGTTCCTCAAGGTCGCGTGCCACCTTCGGATCGCGCAGCAGCGCATCGATATGGCTGCCCTCCTCGAAGCTCTCGTCGCCGATGAACTTGAGCTTGGCGGCGAACTTCGTCTTCACACGCTTGGCGACTTCCCGCTGAAGATAGGCTGTGTTGGTGCGCAGCGCCTTGAGCACCGCCTCCTCATCCCGGCCGAGCAGCGGCTTCACGAAGACAGTGGCATGCTTGAGGTCCGGCGACATGCGCACTTCCGTCACGCTCACCACATGGCTGGCGAGCACATCGTCGTGCACGTCGCCGCGCTGGAGGATCTCCGCCAGCACATGACGCACCTGTTCACCGACGCGCAGCAGGCGGACGGAGGGTTCCGAGGGCAGACCTTTTGTCGTCATTTCAACCACCTGGATCATGGCTGCCGCCCCTTTCACAAGGAACAGCCAGCCCCGCGCGCCATGCCGTCACAGCACCCGCGCGCGTTCCTCCACCTCGAACAGTTCGAGCGTGTCGCCGACCTTGATGTCGTTGGTGTCGAGCAACACCGCGCCGCACTCGACACCCGCGCGTACCTCGGCCACGTCATCCTTGAACCGGCGCAGAGAGGCAATGGTCGTGGCGGAGACGATGACGTTGTCGCGCGTGAGGCGCGCGTTGACGCCCTTGCGGATCACGCCGTCGACCACCAGCAGGCCGGCCGCCTTGTCCTTCTTGCCGGCCGGGAAGACCTGCAACACCTCGGCCATGCCGATGACCGTCTCGACGCGCTCCGGCGCAAGCTGGCCGGCCATTTCGCCGCGCACTTCCTCGATGAGGTCGTAGATCACGTCGTAATAGCGCAGCGAGATCTTGTCACGCTCGGCTAGCACACGCGCCTTGGGATTGGGGCGCACGTTGAAGCCGATGAGCGGCGCGCGGGAGGCCGCCGCCAGCGTGACGTCGCTCTCGGTGATGGCACCCACGCCCGAATGGAGCACGCGCACCTTGATCTCGTCGGTCGAGAGGCGTGTCAGCGAATTGACAATGGCCTCTGTCGAGCCCTGCGTGTCCGCCTTCACCACGATGGGATATTCGATCACCTGCGTGTTGAGCGCTGAGAACATGTGCTCGAAACTGGTCGGCGCAGCGGTGGTGCGCTTCTTGAGCGCCTGCTCCTGGCGATAGGCGGCCACTTCGCGCGCGCGCGCTTCGTTTTCGACCACGCTGAGCGGATCGCCCGCCATCGGCACGCCGGAGAGACCCAGCACTTCCACCGGCATGGCGGGGCCGGCTTCCTTCACGTTCTGGCCCTTGTCGTTGACCATCGCGCGCACCTTGCCGCTATGCTCGCCGACCACGAAGATGTCGCCCACCTTAAGCGTGCCGCGTCCGACCAGGATGGTCGCGACAGGGCCCCGGCCCTTGTCGAGCTGAGCTTCGACCACCGTGCCCTCGGCGGCGCGGTCCGGATTGGCGCGCAGTTCGAGCAGTTCGGCCTGAAGCTGGATCTTCTCGATCAGCGTATCGAGGCCGATCTTCTTGAGCGCGGAGACTTCCACGTCCTGCGTGTCGCCGCCCATTTCCTCGACGACCACTTCATGCTCCAGCAGGCGCTCGCGGATGCGCTGCGGATTGGCCTCATGCTTGTCGACCTTGTTGATCGCCACGATCATGGGCACCTTGGCGGCCTTGGTGTGATTGATCGCCTCGATGGTCTGCGGCATCAGTCCGTCATCGGCAGCCACGACGAGCACGACGATATCGGTGACGTTCGCGCCGCGCGCGCGCATCTCGGTAAAGGCCTCGTGGCCCGGCGTATCCAGGAAGGTGATGATGTCGCCACCCTTGGTCTTCACCTGATAGGCACCGATATGCTGCGTGATGCCGCCGGCCTCGCCGGTGGCCACGTCGGTGCCCCGCAGCGCGTCGAGCAGGCTGGTCTTGCCATGGTCGACATGGCCCATGATCGTGACCACGGGCGGACGCGGCTTCAGCGTCTCGGGGGCATCGATGTCGCCGGCAGTGTCGATCTCCACGTCGGCCTCGGAGACGCGCGTGATACGGTGGCCGAATTCCTCGACCAGCAGCTCGGCGGTGTCCTGGTCGATGGTCTGGTTGACCGTCACCATCATGCCCATCTTGAAGAGCGCCTTGACAAGATCCGCGCCCTTCTCGGCCATGCGATTGGCGAGTTCCTGCACAGTGATCGCCTCGGGGACGACCACGTCGCGGGACTGCTTCTCGCGCTGGACCGGGCTGCCGCTGTGCGTGCGGCGATATTCCTTCTCGCGGGCACGGCGCAGCGCGGCGAGGCTACGCGCGCGGGCGCTGTCGTCATCGGCCAGGGCACGATTGACGGTGAGCTTGCCGGACTGGCGGCGATCGTCACCCCCGCCGGTGCTGCGCTTGGGCCGTTCCACCTTGGGCTCGGGGCGCTTGGCGGGCGCGACCGGCGTGAAGCGGCGCGGCGCCGGCGTCGCGGCAGCCGGCGCGGACTCCTTGGCAGGCGCTGCGGCCGACTCTGCCGCGCTTGCGCTGCTCTCCTCAGCCGCCGGCGCCGGCGTGGCAGGCTCGGCCGGCTTCTCGGCTGCCTTGCGCTGGGCCTCTTCCTCGGCACGGCGATTTTCCTCGGCGCGGCGCTTTTCTTCCTCGCTCGCGGCCAGGCGATCGGCCTCGTCGCGGCGGCGCTGCTCCTCCAGCGCGGCCATGCGCGCTTCCTCGGCCTCGCGCAGCAGCCGCGCCTGCAATTCCTGCCGGCTTTGCAGACTGTCCGTGGCGGAGGGACGCGGGGCCGGGGGGGGCGGAGCCGGGCGTGCCGGCGCAGCAGCGGCGGGCGGCGGCGGGGACGGCGCGGCGGGTTCGGCCGCACGCGGCGCTTCCTCGCCGGGTTTGCCGATGATGCGACGGCGCTTGACCTCAACCACGACCGTGTTCTTGCGGCCATGGCTGAAGCTCTGCTGCACCTGCCCGGCCTCGACCGTCCGCTTGAGACCAAGCGGCTTGCGGCCCAGGACCGGCTTGTCTTCCCTGTTGTCACTCATCGACGCAATCCAAACCCTTCAAAATCAACATGGGACCCGCCCTCGCCTGTCGGCGCCGGCCGGCCGTCGTCGTCCGCTAATCGGCCCCGGGAGGCCCCTCTTCTTCAGTGGCGCGCACGGCCGGACTCTCGGGAAGCCCAAGATCCGGCGCTGCACTAGCGCATCCGAGATAGCTTTGCCAGCGAACGAGCAGCGCCTTGATGCGCTTCGCTGCTCCGGCATCGGTCACCGCGACATGGACGACGTTGTTTCGCCCCAATGCCATAGATAGGGCGTCACGGTCCACCGGCAAGGTCACGCCGGTGAACTCTTCGCCTTCGCGCCCCTCGCCCACGCGCCATGCCTGATCGAGCTTGCGCGACCCGTCGGCGCCGGCATCGGCCGCATGGAGCAGCAGGTGCACCGCACCGCGCCGCGCCGC
>DASRXY010000181.1:0-18936 GCA_035654035.1 Sphingobium sp.
ATAGCGCCGGCGCGGTGGAGCCGCAGCCTTCGTTGATGTTGGTCCCATTGGGTGAGACGCCGAGCGGCACCAGCTCAGCGCCCAGTTCCCAGAATGTGGCGGGCGCGGTCTGGTAGGCAGCGCCGTTGGCGCAATCGACCACCACCTTGAGGCCATCGAGGCGCAGATGCTCGGGAAAAGTGGATTTGACGGCGTGGATATAGCGCCCACGCCCATCCTCCACACGCCTTGCGCGGCCGATCTGAGGCGCGTCGGCAAGCGGCGCATCGCCAGCGCCAATGGCTTCGACCAGCGCCTCGATCTTCAGCTCGTCGGCATCGGACAGCTTATAACCATCCGGTCCGAACAGTTTGATGCCATTGTCGTAATAGGGATTATGACTGGCCGAGATCATCACCCCCAGATCAGCCCGCATGGACGCGGCGAGCATGGCCACGGCAGGCGTCGGAATGGGCCCGAACTGCACCACGTCCATGCCCACGCTGGTGAAACCGGCGACCAGTGCATTCTCGATCATGTAGCCGGAGAGGCGCGTATCCTTGCCGATGACGACGCGGTGCCGATGCGTGCCACGCAGGAAATGGCGTCCCGCGGCCATGCCCACGCGCATCGCCATCTCGGCGGTCATAGGCGACTGGTTAGTGCGGCCACGAATGCCGTCCGTGCCGAAGAAGCGTCTGTTCATGGCGTTTCAGTCCGCCAGACGGCGCTGCGCGTCAAGAGGGCGCGGGCAGCTCTTTCTGTATGGTGAAGCCGTTAACATCTGCCATTGCGGCAAATGACCAAAGGCGACATTGGCGAGCAGCCAACGCGCCGGATGGCAGACGTTCACCGATCGCTTACCATCTTCTGAGGCCAGAGAGGAGGATTGGATGAAAGCGGAATGTCAATGTGGCCAGCTAACGGTCGAATTGCCCGGTTATACTGCCGCGGTGGTTGCCTGTCACTGCATTGCCTGTCAGCGGCGCAGCGGCTCACCGTTCGGCGTGCTCGCATACTATCCGGCAGATCAGCTTGCCATCGTCGGGAAGGTAATGCGGTTCGAGCGACCTACTGACGAGGGCAATCGCTTCGAGTCATTTTTCTGCCCGAATTGCGGATCGACGGTTTACGCAAGGGCAGGCAAGCACCCGACGATGATCGGAGTCGCTATCGGGGCGATTGCCGATCCGAATTTCCCAGAGCCCGTCCGATCCGTCTGGGAGCAGTCGATGCACAAATGGGTGACGCTACCCAACGACATACAGCATTTCCCAAGCGGGCGTGGATAGCGACCTCATTGCGGACTCAACGCCCCCCCCTCTTTCTCGTTTAAAGGACGCAAAGCCGGAGCGCCGGGCAGCGCTCGCCGGGCCTGCGTTCCTCCCGCGCCTCAGCCCTTGGTCTCGCCGTCCAACCGCGCACCGGCTGCCTGGGGCTCGCCCAGCTCCGCCTGCCCGGCGAGATCATCCTCCTCATCGTTGCTGAGCGTATCCAGATGCATGAGCCGCCGGATGAAGGGGGAAACCACGATAACCGCCACAGCGGCGACGATGGTGATCCAGCCAACCTGCGCATAGATGGCGAGGATCGACTCCTTGGTCGCCGAGCCGCCTTCGCCTCCGGTCGCCTCACCGATCTTACCCGCGACGAAATTGCCGCCCGCCGAGCCGAGGAACCATGCTGCCATGATGAGGCTGGCCATGTGTCGGGGAGAAAGGCGATTCATCGCGGAAAGACCCACGGGCGACAGGCACAACTCGCCGGTGGTATGCAGCAGATAGACCAGGAAGATGAAGAGAACGGGCGTCGCCTGCCCCAGCCCGACCGCGCGCGCGCCCCAGTCCAGCACCAGAAAGCCCAGGCCGAGCTGGAGCATGGCGATGCCGAACTTGGCGGGCGTGGACGGCTCCCAGCCGCGCCGGCCGAGCAGGGTCCACAGTGTGGCAAATACCGGCCCGAACAGGATGATGTAGATGGGATTGATCGCCTGGAAGAGCGAAGCGTCCACGCCCGCGCGGTCAACGTAGCGGTCCGTGAACAGGCTGAGCGACCCGCCGGCTTGCTCGAATAGGCCCCAGAAGAGCGGCTGGAGCAGGATGAGGAAGATGATCGCGAAGATCCGGTCACGCGCGTGGCGCTCCAGCTTGAAGGCCTCGTAGAGCACATAGCCCAGCAGGCCGACCCCGAAGATCAGTAGGATCGCGCCAATGGCGTCCTGAAACTGAATCAGCATCCAGATGACGGGAATGCCGAGCAGGCCGAGCCCATAAAGCGCGGTTTCCAGCCGCACGCCACCAAAAACACGCCGCGCCAGCCGGGCCGGATCGGGCGGCTCGCCCTTGCCCTGAAGCAACGGTTTGAACGCCACGAAGACGACAAGGCCGAGTAGCATGCCCACGCCCGCCGCGCCGAAGCCCCAGCTCCAGCCCCAGTTCTCGCCCAACCAGCCGGCGATGATGGTACCCACCGCCGCACCCGTATTCACGCCCATGTAGAAGATGGTGTAGGCGCTGTCTCGCCGCATGTCAGTGCGCGGATAGAGCTGGCCCACGATCACCGAGATATTGGCCTTGAGGAAGCCCGAGCCCACGATGATGAAGGAGAGCGCCAGCCAGAAGATGTTGATCGCCGGATCGTTTTGCCCGCCAGTGCCTTCCACCGCCATGAGGCAGTGGCCGCCCGCCAGGATGATGGCGCCGAACAGCACCGCCTTGCGCTGGCCCAGCCAGCGGTCCGCCATATAGCCGCCCAGCACGGGGGTAATGTAGACGAGGCTGGTATAGGCACCATAGATGAGGTTCGCCTTGCTGTCGTCGAAGAGCCAGTGCTTGGTGAGATAGAAAATGAGCAGGGCGCGCATGCCGTAATAGGAGAAGCGCTCCCACATTTCGGCGAAGAAGAGCACACACAATCCCTTGGGATGGCCGAGTACTTCCGGTTGCGGGCGCGTTACGAACCAGGCGCCGGCCGAGAGGAAGGCAATGAGCACGCCGATCCCGCCGATAAGGATGATGGTGTTGAAGTCCACGAGTGGCTCGCTTTCAGATCATGTGAGGTCCGGCGGCAGGCCGGCGTCCAATGGCATTGAACCCTAACCGATGAATCGATCTTGCCAAGCCTGATTGTCGTGAACGTAAGGTGCGGCTAAGGGCACAGACATGGCCTTCAACGATCTCTCCTCCGTCCACGCCTATCTGGCGTCCCGCCGCTCGGGCAAGCCACGCGATCTCGCGGCGCCTGGGCCCAGCGCGGAGCAGTTGCACGAGATGGTGATGCTGGCCGCGCGAACGCCCGATCACGGCAAGCTCGCCCCTTGGCGGTTCGTCATCGTGCCGCAGGACAAGCGCGAGGCGCTGGCCGCTGTCATCACCGCCGCCTATCTGGCGGAAAAGCCTGCCGCCGGCCGGCTGGAGCTGGAGGCGATGGCGCAGTTTGCCCATCAGGCGCCCGCGCTGGTCGTGGCCCTCTCCTCACCGCGCAAGGAGAGCCACATTCCGCTCTGGGAGCAGCAGCTCTCGGCCGGGGCCGCCTGCATGAACCTGCTCCACGCCGCCAATGCCATGGGCTTTGCGGGCGGCTGGCTCACCACCTGGCCGGCGTTCAGCGACAGGGTACGCGACGCCTTCGGCAATGCCGATGAGCGCATCGCGGGCTTCATCTTCATCGGCACCCCTTCGCGCGAACTGGAGGAGCGGCCCCGACCGATGGCGGAGGACGTGCTCTCCATCTGGCCGGGCGCCTGAGCGCCGCGCTCCCGGATAGCGCGCCGCCCGCCGCTCGCTCGG
Organism: Sphingobium sp.; assembly: GCA_035654035.1. Classification (GTDB taxonomy): domain Bacteria; phylum Pseudomonadota; class Alphaproteobacteria; order Sphingomonadales; family Sphingomonadaceae; genus Sphingobium. The sequence goes on from DASRXY010000181.1 coordinate 3,768, forward strand.
CTTGACCGCGTGACTGTATTATGCCACTGATGCAGCATGAGTGATGACAGCCGCCCGGTCTATCTGCGCCTGCGCGACATCATCGCCGCCGCAATCCTCGATGGGCAATATGGCGACGGCGACATGCTCCCCTCCGTGCGCGCCTTTGCCGCCCAGCAGGGCGCCAACCCGCTGACCGTCGCCAAGGCCTATCAAAGCTTCCAGGACGATGGGCTGGTGCTAGTGCGCCGGGGCGTGGGCATGTTCGTGGCCCCGGGGGCCTCGCGCCGGCTGCGCACGATGGAACGCGAGCGCTTCTTCACCAGCGTGTGGCCGCCGGTCGCCGAACAGATGCAGCGCATCGGCATCGACCTCGATGAGCTGGCCGACGGCGTCGAGAGCTGACCGCACTTCCCGCCGCAATGTGCGTCCCAGCGCCTCCCACCATCGTTTTTCCGCCCGCAGCGCCGCTGCGCGGCACCTCCCCGCTCAACCGAGAAAGGACTGGATTCCATGAGCAGCAGCCCCTGGTCGCACATGCGCCGCGCGTCAGTGGCCGATGACATTGACTTCGAGATCAAGGGGCAGGAACTGCAATTCCTGGAGATCGAGCTCGATCCTGGCGAAAGCGCAGTGGCCGAGGCGGGCGCGATGGTGTGGAAGGATGCCAGCATTGGCATGACCACTGTGTTCGGCGACGGTAGCGGCGGGCAGGACGGCGGCTTCATGGGCAAGCTGCTGGGCGCGGGCAAGCGACTCGTCACGGGCGAGAGCCTGTTCGCCACGGTCTTCACACATGAGGGGGCACGGCAAGGCGCGTGTGGCCTTCGCGGCGCCGGTGCCGGGCACCATTCTGCCGATCAAGCTCGACACGGTCGGCGGCACGCTGATCTGCCAAAACGACAGCTTCCTTGCCGCCGCGCGCGGCGTGCAGCTTGGCATCGCTTTTCAGAAGCGGATCATGACCGGCCTGTTCGGCGGCGAAGGCTTCATCATGCAGAAGCTGGAGGGCGATGGCTGGGTGTTCGTGCAGATGGGCGGCACACTGGTCGAGCGACGCCTCGCGCCCGATGAGGAACTGCATGTCGACACCGGCTGCCTCGCCGCACTCACGGCGGATGTGGATTATGACATCACCACCGTGGGCGGTGTGCGCAGCGCCCTGTTCGGCGGCGAGGGTCTGTTCTTCGCACGGCTGCGTGGGCCCGGCACGGTGTGGATCCAGTCCCTGCCCTTCGCGCGCCTCGCTGGCCGCATGGTTGCCGCTGCCGGATCGCGCGGCGGCCAGAACCGGGGTGAAGGCTCGCTGCTCGGGGGTCTCGGCAATCTGATCGACGGCGACTGACTGACGGGCGAGGGGCGCTAGGCTGCCGGCTCCCTGGTCAGCGAAGGCGGGAACCGATCGCAGGCTGCGGTGTCTCTCACATCATGCCTCGGCGCTTCCCTCTCGCCCGCTCGTTTTCGCTCCTGCCGCTAACCCTAGCCTGCCAGGAGCGTGCGCCAACTCCCGCCAATGAGACCGCCGGCAACGTAGCGGCGCAGGCGGCACCAGCCAGACAGTTTTACGAGGGCCATTGGGCCGCCGACGCGAGGCAGTGCAAGAGCGCGGCCTGGACGATCGACGCGCGCGCACTCCAGGCGCCGGATGGATCGAGTTGCCGATTTGAAGATATCTCGGGCACGGGGCCGGTCAGCGTGCGCGCGCAATGCATCATAGCCGGGCGCGAAAGCGCGCAGACGCTCAGCATAACCTATGCGGAATCGGCCGGCGCGCTGCTTTTTGAAGGCGTGCCTTTTGGCCATGTCGCGCTCGTGTCCTGCGATGGCGACGACACGGCCCGTGCGCGCGCGGCCGCGGCCGTGGCGCCCTCCCCCGACGCGCTGCCGCTCCAGGAACACACCGAAGACGGCGCGCGCCGTGTGCTGGAAGCCTATATCGCGCTCATGAAGGCGCAGCGTTACGATGATGCCAGCCGTTTGCTCGCCACTGGCGAGGACGTACAGCGCCAGCAGACCCGCGCGATCGCCGAAGCGACGCGTCATCCCGATGCCCAGATCGACTTCACTGGGCCGCCGCGTAGCGAGGGCGCCGCCGGCTCGATCTACCTCACCATCCCCTTCACGCTCAGCTATGCCAACGAAAATGGTCGCGCGGTGCGTCGCACCGGCACGGCAACGCTGCGCCGCGTCAACGATGTACCGGGCACCACGGAGGCGCAGCGCAGTTGGCGGATCCAGAACGCCGTGCTGAACGAGCATTGAGCGACGCGCGCCGGGCTCATGCCTGGATATTATAGCCTTTCAAGAGATCGTAGAGCGTCGGCCGGCTGATGCCAAGCAGGCGTGCAGCGCTGGAAATATTACCATCTGAACGGGCGATAGCCCGGCGCACGGCCTGGCTCTCCGCCGCCTCGCGCGCGGCCCGCAGATTGATTACACTCTCATCCGCTGCCTCGGCATCACCCAGATCCAGATCGCCGGCGCTGATGAGCTTGCCTTCGGCCAGAATGACTGCCCGCTTCACCCGGTTCTCCAACTCGCGCACATTGCCGGGCCAACGCCACCCGTCGATGGCGGCGGCGGCATCGGGCGCGAGGCCCTTTACTTGCGGATTGAGCTCGCGCGCATAGCGCGTGACAAAATGGCGAGCGAGCAGCACGGCATCGCCGGGCCGCTCGGCAAGGCCGGGGATGCGCACCACGATTTCCGCAAGACGATAGAAAAGATCCTCTCGGAATCGCCCATCCGCGATCATCGCCTCCAGATCCTGATGGGTGGCACAAACGATGCGCGTATTGACCGAGATAGGCTGGCGCCCGCCGATCCGTTCGATCACGCGCTCTTGCAGGAAGCGCAGCAGCTTGACCTGGAGCGGCAGCGGAATGTCGCCCACTTCATCCAGGAACAGAGTGCCGCCATCCGCCTGCTCGATCTTGCCGGGCGTCGTCTTGACCGCGCCAGTGAAAGCGCCCTTTTCATGGCCGAACAGCTCGCTCTCCAGCAAGGTCTCGGGGATTGCCGCGCAGTTGATGGCGACGAAAGCCCGATCCCGACGGTCGCTCACCTCGTGCAGGCCACGCGCCAACAGTTCCTTGCCGGTGCCGCTGGCCCCCAACAACATCACCGTCACATTGGCGTTGGCGACGCGCTCGATCATGCGCGCGACCCGCAGCATCTCCGGCGCGGCGGTAATCATGCGGCCGAGCACCGTGCGGTCCTCCGGCGCGGCCTCGGCCAGGCGGCGGTTCTCTATTTCCAGCGCATGGACATGGAAGGCGCGGCCGACGATGTGGCCGAGCGAATCGATGTCGATGGGCTTCTGGTAGAAATCCCAGGCACCGGCCGCGATTGCCCCGCGGGCGCTGGCCCGGTCGCCATGGCCAGAGGCGACGATCACCTTCGTCGCCGGCCGCTCGGTGAGGATAGCGGCGAGCACGGCCATGCCTTCGCTGATCCCGTCCGGATCCGGTGGCAGGCCGAGATCCAGCGTCACCACTGGCGGCTCGTGCGCGCGCAGCAGTTCCAGCGCCTCTTCGCGATCGCCCGCGATGAAGAGCTGATAGTCGTCATAGGCCCAGCGCAATTGGCGCTGCAGCCCCGGATCGTCTTCCACGATCAGCAGTTTTGGGCGCAAATCCGGCATCAGGCGGTCCTCCGCGACAAATCGGGCAAGGCAGGCGCATCCGCCGCGACGAGCGGCAAGCGCACGGTAAAAACAGTGCCGACGCCGGGCTCACTCTCAACATCGAGCGCGCCGCCCATGCCGGCGACGAGTAGGCGCGCCTCATGCACGCCGAGGCCGAAGCCGTTCGATTTGGTGGAACTGAACGGCCGGAAAAGCGCCTCGCGAATGAACGCCGCGTCCATGCCGCAACCGCTATCGCGCACATGGATCAGCGCATCGTTCCCTTGGATGGCCAGTTCGACCTGCACCGGTGCACCGGGCGGACTCGCCTCAATGCCGTTCTTCACCAGATGGCCGAGGGCCCGCTCCAATCCCTCCGGATCGGCACAGACTGCGCCCACCACGTCGCCATGCAGCTCGACCGGACCAAGGCCGCTTGCCCAGCGCGGCTGGAGTGTGCGCAGCAGGGCACCGAGCGGGACGTCACGCGTGTCTCCACACCGCACCGAGTCCGGTCGGCCGAGCCGGTCGAGCAGCACAGTCATGCGCGAGACCGTCTCCTTGAGAGTGAGCACCATGTCCGCTCGAAAGGCGGGATTGTTGGCATGGCGCTCGGCATTGCTGGCGAGCAGCGACATCTGGCTCACCAGATTCTTGAGATCATGCAGGATGAAAGCAAAGCGGCGATTGAACTCCTCGAAGCGCTGCGCCTCGGCCAACGCTTCGCGACTGCGCGCTTCGCTGATGAGTGCGGCCGCCTCGCCGCAGACCACGCGCAGCACGTCCAGATCCTCCCAATCGATGCGGCGCGGCGTGGCCGGTGCGCTGGGCGCGGCGAGCAGGATAGCACCCTCCAGACGGCGCTCGTGGATGAGCGGTGCCAGCACCCAGGCACGGCGATCCTGCTCCATCCACGCCGGCAATAGCGCGCCATGGCTCGGCCAGTCGGCGGCGATGTCGAGGATCCACCCGGTGGGCTCTAGCCGCTCGACCAGTGCGGCCGGCAAGGCCGGAACCACCGCGTCGGCGGGCCATTGCCACGCATCGGCACGGACCAGCCTTCCCTCCGGCGCCCGCAGGAACAACAGGGCGCCGGGGGCTTGCATCACCTCCGCAATGGCCCGCGTAAGACGGGCGCCAAGTGGCCCATGTGCCTGCCCGGTGCGACCGACCGTGGCGGCAAAGCCCAGCCAGACGGCGCGATAATCATAGCGATGCGCGAAGAAATGCTTGGTGATCTCCACCCGCAACCAGCTCCGCAGCGCCGCCGAGGGCAGCAGTGCAAGCACGCCAACGGCGAGCGCGAAGAGCAGGCTCAACTGCACCAGCCGGCCGAGCGGGGCGGACATATCGCGCGCAATGGTGACGAGCAGCGCGACCGAGAGCAGATAGACCGCGATGATGCCGGCCGAGACAAGGCGCATCGCCACTGGGCGCGAAAGCGCAAGGCGCCGCTCGCTGGCCGTGCGCGCGCCCACGAGCAGCGGCACCGCCAGCAGCGCCACAACGACACCGCGAACGGGCCCCGTCAACACGGCGGCATTGTCGGTCGCCCATGCCAGCATGTAATGGTTAAAATCATAGGCCCACAGGAACGCCAGCCCGGCCGAGAGCCACAGCTCGTGCGCAGCCGCGCCGGGATGCTCGCGACGGCTGGAAAGGCCGTGCAGCAGCACCAGCCCGCCCAGAGTGAAGATGCAACGCAGCAGCCAGCTTGCATGGACCAGCGGCAGCAGCGCGGGAGCCGTCTCCCCTGTCGCATCGCCGCCAATCAGCATGTCGAAGCAAAGCTGCACCACAAGCAGCAGCAGCAAAGCGCCTGCGACGAGCGGCCGGCCGGTGCGGCTTGCCCGCCCAGCTGGCATAGCGCGCAGATGCGCCCACACGACCGCCAGCCAGGCACCATTGCGTGCGGTCTCAATGACGCCGTCCGCCGCGGTGGCGCCCGTCATCGCACCGAGCAGGGCGTGGCGCAGCGACCACAGGGCCGTGATCGCCAGCGCGACTACAATCAAATGCGGCTTGAGCTGACCATGCGCCCGGCGCGAAATCAGGATCGCGTAGCTGGCGAACAGCACCGCAGCGACGGCATGGCCCAGACTGCCCATGATAATCCAGATCAGCGGCATGGATCAGCCTTGCACCGAATGGGGGACCAGGGTCGTTCCCGTCGACTGTGCGACGAAAAGAGGTACGGCTGCCTTGCAAGTCCTGGCAGCGGTGATTGCAGTCCCGCGCCAAAGACCCGAGCGGTGGCCGACCGGCGTCATATGCCTTCAACCGCTTTGGGGCTGATATTGCTTATGACGCGATTTACGGTGCCATTACGCACCGCCGCAGCCAACTCACCAGCGCCGTTGGCTCCCCCTTTAGCGCGCAGCCGAGCGCAAGGCCTGTCCGCATATGGCGCGTTCTGCGAAGCGATGCCGCCAGCGCCCCTCCCCTGGGCTTGGTTATGGGAAGCACTACGTCTCAGCGGCCGAAATGGCACCAACGCAGCAAGCGAGTTATGCGCCGAATGGCCCTTCCGCGAGGTACCACACCTCTTCCAATAAAGGAGCCGAACCGCGCCCAGAGCCGCGATTGGGCGGCGCCCTTCGTGACGCCAAGCGGCAACACATGGATGCTGGAGCATGGTTGCACAGACGGGTCTGCCCGGTCTTTGATGCACACCGGCAGGCTGATCAACACAGCGAAACGCCGAAGGATCACCCATCCCTGCCGTATTTTCCGCTTTGTGCCAGTACCAGCCCTTCATGTTCCGAGGTGGTGTTCCTGCTCCGTCAACAGCCGCAATGGCCCAGCTAAGGTCGTAGGCAACGCACCAAAACTCGAACCCGATTGAGTGGACAGATTCACCCGCCCGCCGATCCGGCCTGGCCGGCCGATAAACACGGCGGACCACGGAGCAATCCCCCGTGTGGGCGGTCCTTTTTCCGCCTTTCCAGTATTCATCGTTCATGCGCGCGTCACTCGCCTCTCATGCGGCATCGGTCGCCCGCTCGCGCCTGCATCCGAGGCGACCTGATGCGATGGCGGACAGCCTAACGGCCAATGTGCAAAGATATGTTGAATGAACGTCGCTGCGAGCCTCGGTGGCCTCAGCTCGACACCTGACGGTTCCCGGTCGCCAACGTCGCGCACCCGTACTTTACGCTTCAGTAACGCTGTTCGATTTAGAAGAGAGGCTGTTTCAGCGCCCGCAGCGCTTGGAGACTAGCGGCGTGACCAGACGACATCATCAATTCCTTGCGCTCCTGATCCTGCTCGGCGCGCCGCTGCTCGTTAGTCTCGTCACCCAGATGATCCCAGGCTTCCATCCCGTCGCAAGCGCCGCCGCTGAGGCGCACGACGACGCGCCGGAGGTCTTGATACAGCAAAACGACACGCCACTCCCCGCGCCACTGCCGCCGAGCGCCTTGCCTGGCACTGCCTTCACGACCAGCCCAACGTTCGATCCCGTTGGCGCCGATCCCCTGCCAACGGCCGCAGACTCGGTCATGGTGGCGCCCAGCCTCGACACATCCCCCGTGCTCGTCCTCCCCGGCGACGACGGCGTAAATCCTGATTCCCGGCAAAATCCCGATTCCGTGGAATGACCTCTCACGCTAAGGCCCGTCGAAGGCGAACCTGAATACCGTGCAGCATAATGGGGGTCGCTCCATGGGGATGACACTCCATCACCCCGCTTCAGCCCGGCACCGCGCTCACTGTCCCGCTTACGTCCTCCCACCTTCCAGTCGGCGCACGCCATTTGTGCCAATTACTCGGCCGTCTGAGCTGCCTCCGACATCGTGCGCCGGCTCCTTTCGCCCAGGGTTTGCGATGCCGTCCTGTCGCTCGCCTGGAAATCCACGCCAGCCCCGTAGCGTGTATCGCTATCCGTTGCCGCGCACTCCTCTTCCTCCACTCCGCCGGCGGCGATATCGGGCAAGCGCGCCAGAGTCTCGACGGCGGAGAGTTCCCCGATCTCGCGCGAGCCTGTTTCGATACTCAGTTCCTTAAACTTGCGGCCCGTCACCAGCACGCGCGTCTCAAAACTGGAAACGAAACTATTGTAATGCTTAACCGATCCCTCCAAGCTCTTGCCGAGTGATGCGAGGTGCGCAGCGGCGGTCGCCAGGCGCTCATACATCTCCTTGCCAAGCGCGCCGACCTGCTGCGCTTCCTCGGCCAGCTTCTCTTGCCGCCAGACGCTCGCCACAGTGCGGGCAATGGCAACCAGATTGGTCGGCGTGGCCAGCAGCACGCGCCGCTCAAAGGCCCATTCCCACAGCCCGCCATCCTGCTCCAGCGCAGCAGCAAGGAAGTGCTCGCCCGGGATATACATCACCACATAGTCCGCCGCCTTGCCGAAGCGTGTCCAGTAATCCTTGGCCCCGAGTTGCTGGGCGTGGGTGCGCAGCGCATTGGCATGGGCGCGCAGATGGGTGGAGCGCAGTTCCTCATTCACCGCGTCGCTCGCTTCCAGATAGGCGTTGAGCGAGCATTTCGCGTCGATGATGAGTTCGCGCCCACCCGGCAGCCTAACGATCACGTCCGGACGCAGTCGCCCGTCCTCGGTCTCCACCGAAACTTCCTTGCGATAATCGACATGAGGACTGAGCCCCGCCTGCTCGAGCACATTGTAGAGCGACTGCTCGCCCCAGCGACCACGCGTCTTGGCGTTGGCGCGCAGAGCATTGACCAGTCGCGCTGTCTCGTCGCGCACCTGCCCCTGCCCCGTGCGGACCTGGTCCACCGCCTCGCGCAGCGCGGCATAGCTGTCGACCCGCTCCTTCTCAACATGTCGCAGGCCGTCCTCATAGCGCTTGAGCGTGGTTTCGACCGGTTGGAGCAGAGCCCTGAGACTCGCCTCGCTTTTCTCGTGCGCCTGATGGAAACGCTGGTCGGCCCGTTCGATCAGCGCACGCTGTGCCTCACCGAGCAGCTTGCCAGCCGTCTCGCTGAACTGCGCGGAAAGCTGCTCGCGCGCCTCCTGCAGTGCCTTGAGCTGCGCCTCGAATCCTTCGGTGCGCGCGGCTGTATCGGCACGCAGCGCCGCGAGATCGCGCTGCGCCGCATCTCGCGCGGCCTCCGCCGCCTCCAGCCGCTCCCGCAGTGTTTCCGCCTGGGCCGCCCGCTCGCTCGCCACCGCAAGATCGCGCAGGGCCGCGTTGCGCATCTCCTCCAGTGCGGCGGTGCGCTCAGCCAGCCGCGTGCGCTCCGCCTCGACCACAGCAGACCCACGTCCACGCAAAAACCAGCCGGTTGCCAAGCCCGCCAGCACGGCGACGAGCAGCGCGATCATCATTTCCGGTGCCACGGAACCCTCGCCAAGATGAGAACGAATAGAGAACTTAACGACCGGATTGCAGGATGGCAAGAGGCTTCAAATCATTGGCCACCTGCGGCGGCTCTTGCGGATATGTTCTCTATATGTTCTAATCCATCCATGGCTGCACAGAAAGGGCGCGGGGCCCCCTCCAATCTCGAGTCGAGTCGCTTCAGCCTGCCACTGCGGGAGGCGGACGGCGACTGGCGGGACAGGCAGGCCATGGATGACGAGGAGACGGTCCCCGCACTGCGCACCACCGTGACGGAAGAGCGCGCGCGCCGGATCATCACGCGCAACGCCTCACCAGACATCGGGTTCGAGCAATCGATCAACGCGTATCGGGGCTGCGAGCATGGCTGCATCTACTGCTTCGCGCGGCCCAGCCATGCACGGCTTGATCTGTCACCGGGACTGGATTTCGAGAGCCGGCTGTTCGTGAAGCCCGATGCAGCGGCGCTGTTGCGCAAGGAACTGGCAAATCCGCGTTATGCGGTGAAGACCATTGCCATGGGGACCAACACGGACCCCTATCAGCCGCTGGAAGGCCGGTGGCGCATTACGCGGTCGATCATCGAGGTGCTGGCACAATGCCGCCACCCGATGATGATTACCACCAAATCGGACCGAGTGACGCGCGACATCGATCTGCTGGCTGGCATGGCAGCGCAGGGGTTGGTCGCCGTCGCCCTCTCGGTCACCACACTCGACCCGACGCTGCACCGTGCGCTGGAGCCGCGCGCGCCGCATCCGGCCAAGCGGCTGGCCGCGATCCGCGCCCTGAACGCGGCGGGCATCCCGGTTCATGCCTCGCTGGCGCCGATCATCCCGGCCATCAACGATCATGAGATCGAGGCGCTGGTGGCGGCTGCGGCGCAGGCGGGCGCGGGGTCGGTCTCGTTCATTCCGGTGCGCCTGCCCTTTGAGGTGGCCCCCTTGTTCCGCGAATGGCTCCAGACGCATTTCCCCGAGCGGGCCGCCAAGGTGATGAATCTGATCCAGGACATGCGCGGCGGGCGCGACAACGATCCCGGCTTCGGCAGTCGCATGCGCGGTCAGGGCGTTTATGCCGCGCTGATCCGCACCCGCTTCGAAAAGGCGAAGGCGCGTGCGGGGCTGAGAGGCGGCCGCATCCAGTTGCGCACCGATCTGTTTGTGCCGCCCAGCGATCAGGGGCGACTGTTTTGAGACAGCGGGCGCGGTGAGCGCGGCGTACGGGATTGGCTCACGTGGGGACGCGGGGCGTGGGTGCGGAGGGAGAGCGAGGGGCCGAAGGTCTGCGAAAGGTTGAGGCGGAGCCGGGAAGAGGAGGGACGGGCAGACGGGAGACGGCAGACGCGAGACGGCGCGAGGGAGAGAGCCAGGTGGCTCTGCTCATCGTGAAGGGGGGTGCCTTCCTCGTCATCCCAGCGAAAGCTGAAGTCTTGGGCGGTTGAGATCCAGCTTTTGCGGGGATGAGGATGGGGAGCGGTTTTGCACGGCTTCTCCGTATGCCCGCGTAACCTCCCCGCGCGCCTTCTTCCTTCGCGCGCGCCGTCAGGCTGTGCGCGGCCCCGCTTCGCGTGCGCTGCCAGGCTGTGCGCAGCCCCGCCTCGCACGCGCCGTCAGGCTGTGTGCGGCTCCTCCTCGCGCGCGCCGATCAGGCTGTGCGCGGCCTCGCCTCGCGCGCGCCGTCAGGTGGTGCGCGACCCCGCCTCCCGCGCGCGCTCAGGCGGTGCGGGAGGCGACCACGCGCAGGTCCGGCGCGCCCAGCGGACCCAGCGTCACGCTGCCGATGCCGGGGAGCGGCTCGATGCGCTCGCTCAATTCCTGATCGACCTGGAAATCCTCGCCCAATCGCACCAGCGCCCGGCCGCCATCCGGCAGCAGCGCTTCGATTTCCACGCGCGAGCGGCCCCCGCGCCGGTCCGCCAGCATGGCGGCGAGCGGGCCGATTGCCTCGGGCACATCCACGGCGATGACCAGCCGCATGCGCGCCGCGCCGGCCAGACGATCGAAGGATTGCACCTCGCGCACCGTGACGCGCGGTGTCTCCTCGCCTTCCTGCCGGTCCAGCTCCACGGTGAGCAGCGCGCACTGCCCATCCTCGTGCAGCCGCGCCAGCAGCTTGCAGCCTTCCTCGTCAAAGCAGCTGGCCTGGAACTGCCCGCTCGAATCCGAGAAGGTGGCCGAGACGAAACGCGCGCCCCGCCGGGTGTCGCGCCAGCGCAATTCCTCGATGAGGCCCGCCATCATCGCGCGATTGCGCTCGCCAGCGCCCAGACCGTCGGCCTGCCCGCACAGCTCGGCATAGCTGCGCACACCGCGCGCGCGGGAGAATTGCCGATAGCGGTCGACCGGATGGGCAGAGAAATAGAAGCCGAACGCCTCCTTCTCCTGCGCCATGCGTTCGATGGCGGTCCAGTGCACACCAGTCGGCAGCGGTACGTCGGCATGGGTCGTCTCGACCGCGCCGAACAGGCTGTTCTGGCCCACCTCGCGCGCCTCGGCAGCCTTGGCGGCAACGGAGAGAATGGTCTCGGCCGCGGCATGGACCACGGCGCGATCCAGCCCCATGCCGTCGAAGGCGCCGGCAGCGGCCAGGCTCTCGAGCTGACGGCGATTGAGCAGGCGCGGCTCGATCCGATCGGCGAGGTCATCGAGATCGCGATAGGGCCCCCCGCGCACGCGCTCCTCCACCAGCCGCTCCATGGCCGCCTCGCCCACGCCCTTGAGGCCGCCGAGCGCATAACGGACCGCCTGCCGTTCGGCATTATTGGGATCTGGCTCCACGGTGAAATTGGCGGCGCTGCGGTTGATGTCCGGCGCGAGGCAGGTCAGGCCCATGCGGCGCATGTCGTCCACGAAAACGCAGAGCTTGTCGGTCTGGTGGATATCGAAATCCATGGAGCCGGCATAGAACTCCGCCGGATAATGCGCCTTGAGCCAGGCCGTCTGATAAGCGAGCAGCGCATAAGCGGCCGCGTGGCTCTTGTTGAAGCCGTAGCCGGCGAACTTGTCGATCAAATCGAACAGTTCATTGGCCTTTTTCGCGTCGATATTGTTGCCCTTGCAGCCTTCCACAAAGGTGGCGCGCTGGGCATCCATCTCGGCCTTGATCTTCTTGCCCATCGCGCGACGCAGCAGATCGGCGCCGCCGAGCGAATAGCCCGCCAGAATCTGCGCGGCCTGCATCACCTGCTCCTGATAGACGAAGACGCCGTAGGTCTCCTTCAGGATCGGTTCGAGCAGCGGATGGGGATACTCGATCTCTTCCAGGCCGTTCTTGCGGCGGCCGAAGAGCGGGATATTGTCCATCGGCCCCGGCCGGTAGAGCGAGACGAGCGCGATGATGTCGCCAAAATTGGTGGGCTTCACGGCGGCCAGCGTCTTGCGCATGCCCTCCGATTCCAGCTGGAACACGCCCACAGTATCGCCGCGCTGAAGCAGGGCGTAAACAGCGGGGTCGTCCCAGCTAAGTGCATTTAAATCCACCTCGATGCCGCGCCCGGCGAGCAGCCGCACCGCCTGCTGGAGCACGGACAGCGTCTTGAGGCCGAGGAAGTCGAATTTCACTAGCCCCGCGCCTTCGACATATTTCATGTCGAACTGTGTCACCGGCATGTCGGACTTGGGATCGCGGTAGAGCGGGACGAGTTGCGAGAGCGGACGGTCGCCGATCACCACGCCGGCGGCGTGCGTGGAGCTGTTGCGCGGCAGGCCTTCGAGCTGCATCGCCTGATCGACCAGCCGCTTGATCTGCCTGTCGGCATTATATTCGGCCACGAAGTCCGCCGAACCGTTCATGGTGCGCTCCAGCGTCCACGGATCGGTGGGATGATTGGGCACCAGCTTGGCCAGGCGATCCACCTGGTTGTAACCCATCTGGAGAACCCGGCCAGTATCCTTAAGCGCCGCGCGTGCCTTCAGCGTACCGAAGGTGATGATCTGCGCGACATGGTCCGCGCCATATTTCTGCTGGACATAACGGATCACCTCACCCCGCCGGGTTTCACAGAAGTCGATGTCGAAGTCCGGCATCGAAACGCGCTCGGGATTGAGGAATCGCTCGAACAGCAGGCCGAGCTGCAACGGATCGAGATCAGTGATGGTGAGCGCCCAGGCGACGACCGAGCCCGCGCCCGAGCCGCGCCCCGGCCCTACAGGAATATCCTGCGCCTTGGCCCATTTGATGAAGTCGGCCACGATGAGGAAGTAGCCGGGGAAACCCATCTGGATAATCACGCCCAGCTCGAACTCGAGCCGCTCCAGATAGGGGCCGCGTGCGTCCTCGCCGACACCCAGCTTGTCGAGCCGCGCCATCAGGCCGGCATAGGCATCCGCGCGCAACTGCGCTTCCTCCCCGGCACGGTCACCAGCGAGACTGGGGAGAATGGGCTTGCGGCGCGGCGCCATCACCGCGCAACGCTGGGCGACCACCAGCGTGTTGGCGATGGCCTCGGGCAGGTCCTCGAAGAGGGCGACCATCTGGTCAGCGGGCTTCATCCACGCCTCGGGCGAACTGCGCGGCCGCTCGGCGCTCTCCACATAGCTGCTGCTGGCAATGCACAACAGCACATCATGCGCGGCGTGGAAGTCCGGATCGGCATAGCAAGCGGGGTTGGTCGCCACGAGCGGCAGGTTGCGCGCGTATGCCAGATCGATAAGCGCGCCTTCCGCCCGATCCATCACGGGATCGCCAGTCCGCGAGAGCTCGATATAGAGCCGATCGCCAAACAGCGCCTGGAGCCGCCCCAGATACGTGCCGGCTGCGGCGGGCTGGTCTTCCGCGATCAGTCGGGCGAGCGCGCCCTCCCCGCTCGCGGTGAGACAGATCAGCCCCGCGCCATGGGCCTCCAGCACATCGAAGGAGACATGCGCCTCCTCCATCTCCGGCCGATCGACATGGGCCCGGCTGACCAGTGCACAGAGATTGGCATAGCCGGTCTCATCCTGCGCCAGCAGCACCAGCCAATCGAGCACCAGTGGCGCATTGTCCGGCCGATCGGGCCGGGCGACGGCCAGCGTGGTCCCGATGATCGGCTGCACGCCCTGTTTGGCGGCGCCTTCCGAATAGGCCATGGCGGCATAGAGGCCGTTGCGATCCGTCAGCGCGGCGGCCGGAAAGCCCAGTTCGCGGGCACGCGCCGCCAGCTTCTTGGGCGCGATGGCGCCTTCGAGCAGCGAATAGGCCGAGAGATTGCGAAGCGGAACATAGGGCGCGTGAGCCATGGCCCCACTATGGGTCCCCGCGCCCCCGGTGGGAAGGGGGAAGCGGGATTCGTCCACAGGCTTTTGCCCCTTTTCGTCCGCAAGCCGGCCCTAGCGGCGCGGCGGCCGCCCGGTCCCCGCCCACCATGCTTGCGCGCCCGGTCATTCCATGATCCAAAGGCGCGAATTCAGACAACCAACAGGGAGAGGTGTCATGAATCTGGACCCCGTCCAATCCGGGTCGATCATCAGCCGCGCAAAAGCCATTCTGCTGAAGCCGAAGGAAGAATGGCCGGTCATTGCTGGCGAGACGACGCCGAGCGGCGATATCTTCACGCGCTATGTCATTCCGCTCGCGCTCATCGGCCCGGTCTGCGCGTTCATCGGCGCGCAGCTCTTCGGCTACGGCGTGCTCGGAGTCCGCTACCGGCCGCCGCTGATGGCCTCGCTCTCCAGCGCGATCGTGAGCTTCATCGCGGCGCTGGCCGGCGTGCTGATCGTCGCGTTCATCGCCAACAAGCTGGCGCCGAAGTTCGGCGGACGGGAAAGCACGCGCGACGCCTTCAAGCTGGTGGCCTACGCGATGACGGCCTCGTTCGTGGCGGGCGTGTTCAACATCCTGCCGGCGCTGGCCATATTGGGACTGCTGGGGCTCTACTCGCTCTATCTCTTCTACACCGGCGCACAGCCGCTGATGCAGGTGCCGGCGGACAAGGCGATTGGCTATACGGCCGTCACCGCGATCTGCGCGATCCTGATCGGCATTGTCGCGGCCGCCATTGCCGGCGCGGTCGGCGCCAGCCTGATGGGACCAAACCTCGGCTCGATCAGCGCGGCGAGCGGAGCCGGCGATGACGCAACCATCACGCTGCCCGGCGGCGGGACCATCGACACGGGCAAGCTCGCGGAGGCGGCGCGCTCCATGGAGCAGGCGGCGCAAGCCGCTCAGGCCGGCACCGGCAAGACGGTCGCGCCGGCGGACTTGCAGGCGCTGCTGCCGCCATCCATTGGCAGCTATGCCCGCACGGCGGTGGAAAGCATGCAGGCCGGCCCGGCGGGCA
>DASRXY010000182.1:0-2250 GCA_035654035.1 Sphingobium sp.
CCCGCCGGGCGCACGCCAGGAACCACGAAAAATCCGTCCGGCCAGAGGCTGCGCGCGTGGGCCACTTCGGCGCCCGAGCAGACGATACCGTCGAGCCCCGACTGACGGGCGAGGTTGGCCAACCGCTCGACTTGCTCACGCGGCGAGGCGGTGACACCGGCCGCGCGCAGATCGTCCTGATCCAGGCTGGTGAGCACGGTCACCGCAACGACCTTGGTGTTGGCGCCGGCCGCAGCCTTGGCGTCTTCCATCATCGCGCGGCCACCGGCGGCATGGACGGTGAGGATCGCGGGCTCCAGCGGATGCAGCGCATGTACGGCCTTGGCTACCGTGTTGGGGATGTCGTGCAGCTTGAGATCGAGGAAGATGGGCAGGCCGTGCCGGCGCATCTCGTGGACGCCGTGATGCCCGTTGGCGCAGAAGAATTCGAGGCCAAGCTTGATGCCGCCCACATGGTGGCGCACCTGGCGCACGAGCGCGTCGGCGCGCACGAGATCGGGCGTGTCGACCGCGAGATAGAGGCTGCTGGTCATGCGTCGTCCTGGTTGGGCGAAAGATCGGGTGAGGGCGGAAGCGGCTGGGCGGGCGGCGCTGCCGGATAGACCGGTTTGACCGAGGCAAGCGCGCGCTCGGCGCTGTCCAGCTTGCGGCGCATACTCCAGCGCGTGGCCTTGTGCAGCAGCCACATGGGCGCGAGGCCGAGCAGGAAGAAAACCAGCGCAATAATGCCCACCGGCCAGTTGAAATGGCGGTAGCCGGCATCCTGCGGCCAGACGTTCACCGGCGCATAATGCCAGTTCATGGCGATGAACGCGACGAGCAAGGCCGTGATGACGACCCAGAAGAGCGTTCGTAATGTGCGCATGCGGCTCCTCCTCGCAAGCTGGCCCGGTCCGTCCGGCCGGGCTTGCCGGTCCAGAATCAGGAAATGCGGGATTTCCTCGGCCCGGGCAACATGAAAAACGCCGGCCGGTCGACGGGCGAGATGCCCGAGGACCGGCCGGCGTAAGGGAGACCGGGTCCGCCGACCGCGGCCGCATGGGCGGGCGATCGGCGGGTCCGGGCTTAACCTGCGTGCGGCTTACTGGAGCTTCCAGGTCAGCGGCAGCACGATCGTGGTCGCGCCGGCGTCGGGCGCCGGGAGCTTGCCAACCTTGCCGGGAAGAGCGAGCGCTTCCTTGTCGAGCAGCGAGGAGCCCGAACCGGCGACCAGCTCGGTCTTCTGCACGGCACCGTCGGCGCCGACGAACACGCGCACCTTGGCCGTGCCCTCATCGCCGCGCATCTGCGCCGCCGCCGGGTAGGTCTGCTTCGCCGCGACGAGACGCGCGACCTGGTTCGACCAGTCGCCCGCGGCGAAGGCCGGGGTGCTGACGATCACCAGCGAACCGAGACCGATGAGGAAGCTCTTTGCGACATTCTTGTACATGATTTCGCCCTTGCAGTGTGTTGATGAATTGCCCTGACAATTGCCCTCCTAACGGCCAGCCAATAATTCAGACTTAATTGGCATGGTTTCTCGAAGGTTTATTTTTCACACTTCTCGCCGACGTCTTGACGCGGTCTGTCGCGGCGATTTGGGTGAGGCTAGGGGCAGGGATGGCTGCCGGGAGAGCCATGAACCGCCGGCTCTAACTTTGAGGCCTGTGCGCTTACTCGCGCGAATCGGTCGCCGGGGCCTTAAACGAATGAAAAGCGGCCGCCATGACGGCGGCCGCTCCTCCCCTTTATTCATTGTTGTCCGGCCTCTCGGAGCCGGCCCATCAGAATTCGGTCCAGTCGTCTTCTTCGACCTTCAGTGCCAGATTACCAGCGACGGGCGCGGGCGCGCTATAGCTGGGCGCCGGGGCAGGCGCGTGCGTCGGCTCGAAGGCATCGCCATGAGAGGCGACGCTGTGATGATGGCCGGCCGATTCGATCTTGAACTTGCCGAGCTGGGCCACCAGGCGCACCGTCTCGTTGGAGAGGTTGCGCGCGCTGGCGGTGCTTTCCTCCACCATCGCGGCGTTCTGCTGAGTGACGTTGTCCATCGAGGTCATCATCTGGCTGATTTCCTGGATGCCCTGCGCCTGCTTCTCGGTCTCGCCGGCGATCTCGTCGACAAGGCCGGCCACGGCGGTCACTTCGCTCACCACCTGCTGAAGCGCCTCGCCGCTGCTCTCCACCAGGCTCACGCCATCGGAGATCTGCGAGCTGGACGTGGTCACGAGATTGCGGATCGAGCCCGCGGCCTCGGCCGAGCGCTGTGCC
>DASRXY010000183.1:0-3603 GCA_035654035.1 Sphingobium sp.
AAGTCGGTTCGGGTAATAAAATCTCTGTCGGGTCGGCAAAGCCGGAGGGCGCGCCTCATCGACGGGCAGCGTGCATTGCCGGCGCCTCCCGTAGGCTTATGCAAGATCATTCAGGCCGCCGCTCGCTCCACCCCGCCCGGCAAACTCGGCCGACAGGGGGGCTGCTCAGCAATGCCGCTCGGCCCTTGGACAGGCAACAAGACGAAACCCCTGCCCGCCTGGCCTGCAAGGAGGGCGTGCGAGGGCACTCCTATTCCACCAGCATTAGCGCATCGAGCGCCACGCAGCCCTGTCCCTTGGGATAGACCACTACCGGATTGAGATCGAGCTCGCGGATCGCGGGGTTTCCGAGCAGCAGCCGCCCCACCGTGCCGATGAGATCGGCCACCGCCTCCACGTCCAGCGCGGGCGCGCCGCGATAGCCGCGCAGCAGCGGTGCCTGCTTGAGCGCAAGCAGCGCGGCAACGATGGCATCCTTGGGAAGATCAGGCGTGAGCAGGCATACGTCCTGCAGGATCTCCGCCGTCACGCCGCCGAAGCCGGCAAGAATGACCGGGCCCCATTGCGGATCGGTCTTGGCGCCGACGATCAGTTCCAGCCCGCGTGCGCCCATCGCTTCGATGAGCACGCCCTCGAGCAGGATCGAGGCGTTGTAACGCGCCACATCCGCGAACATCTTGTCCCAGGCGGCGCGGATCGCGTCGGCGCCTTCCAGATTGAGGGCAACGCCGCCGGCATCACTCTTGTGGCTGAGCGCGGCGGCCTGCGCCTTCATCACGACCGGTCCGCCGACGGCCTCGGCCGCCGCGATCGCCTCTTCCACCGTGGCTGCGAACCGGCCCTTGGGGAACGGCAGGCCCAGCGGTCCGAGCAGCGCCTTGGCGCGATATTCCGGCACCACGCCCTTTTCCTGCGCCAGCGCGGGCAGCGCCAGTGGCGCGGCCGACGCTGTGGCAAAATCGCGCGCAGCATAAGCGGTCAGCCGCGTCACGGCTCGCAGTGCACGCTCCGTGGTGGGGAAATAGGGAATGCCGTGGGCACGCAGCTTATCGATCCAGTCAGCCGGCATGTCCGCGCCTTCGTCCAGTCCCGCAAAGATCACCGGCTTGGTCGGGCGATAGGTTTCCACGGCCTTGAGGAAGGGCGGCAGCTTGATGGCAACCGTGCCCGGATCAGTCTGGATGATGCCCGCGAACACCGTCCCCACCCGCGCATCCGTAAAGAGCGCGGCAAGCGTGCGGGTATACATGTCCGGATCGACCAGTCCCTGCGCGGTAAGGTCCAGCGGATTGCTGACGGGTACGAATTCCGGCAGCGCGGCGCGCAGTTCGGGCGCGTTGTCGTCATTGAGCGTAGGCAGCGGCAAGCCCAGCTCCTCGGCAAGGTCCAGCGTCAGGGCCTTGAAGCAGCCGGATTCGCCGAGCACCGCCGTCCCGCCGCTCGGCAGCGCGGGGCACCGGAAGGCGATCTCGCCGATGTCACCCAGTTCTTCCAGTGTCTCGGCCACGATCACGCCGGCGCGTTCCACCTTGGCGCGCATCAGCTTGTAATCGCCGGCCATGGCGCCGGTATGCGTCGCGGCAGATTCGCGCGCAGCGCTGCTCTTGCCCGGGTGCAGCAGCACGATGACCTTGCCGGCCGCCCGCGCCTTCGCCACCAGCGCGAGGAACCGCGCCGGATCGCGGAACTGCTCCACGATCATGGCGATGACGCGCGTCTTTTCGTCCGCGATCAGCCATTCGACGAAATCCTCGACGCCGTTCGCCGCCTCATTGCCAGTCGAGACATGATAAGTGAGGTCGACCTTGCGGGCGAGCAGCATGACCGCGAGCACGGCGGCCATGGCGCCGCTCTGCGAGACGATACCGATCCCTCCGGCGCTGGGCTGCGCAATGTCCGTGTTGATGAAGGTGAGCGGAATACGGTCCACATAGTTGACCGAGCCCAGGCAGTTGGGGCCCTCGATCACCATGCCCGCCTCGCGCGCAATACGACCGATTTCGAGTTGGTCGGCCATGCCTGCCTCGCCGCCCTCGGCAAAGCCTGCCGCGAAGATCATTGCCGCGCCGACCTTGCGCGCGGCGAGCTGGCGCACCGTATCGAGCACCGCAACGCGCGGGATGCACAGGATCGCACAGTCCACGCCCTCCGGCAACGCCTCCACGCTTGGCACCGCGGGCCGGCCGCTGATCGTCTCACGCTTGGGATTGACCAGATGGATGGCGCCAGCGAAGCTGTGCCGCACCAGATTGTCCAGCACCACCGCGCCCAGCGCGCCTGGCGTCTCGGACGCGCCGACGATGGCGATGGAACGGGGCTTCAGCAGCCGGTTGATGTCGCGGGCGGTCATCTCAACTTCTCCATCATGTCCAAAAGGCCGTCATTCAAAGGCCGCTCACCCCGAGCCAGCCGGCGTCTTCGGCACGGCAGGCTCGCGGACGAACGGTGAAAAAGAGGCGCGGCGAGCCCGTGAAGGCCCGCCCCGCGCCGGCTTACTTCTCGGTCTTGGTCTTGTCGTAATGACCAAGGCCGGGCTTAAAGGTCTTGTCGTCGAGGAACTGCTTCATCGCGACATGGCGGCCATCGCTTTTGTCCGCCCAGTTGAGGCCTTCCTGCATGCGGATCAGATAATCCTCGGCATTGTCGTAGGTCATTTCCTTGACGCGACGGACCGAATCCTTGGTGTATTTGAGCGTCTTCCAGTTCTTCTGCACCAGCGTCTCGGCCACCTGCTTCACGCGCGCCTTGAGCTGGTCGGCCGGCACCGACTCGTTGACGAGATTATACTGCGCGGCCTGCGGGCCGGTCAGGTTCTCGCCCATCATGGCGTGATACATGGCCGCACGCAGTGGCATGAGATCGACCGCAACCTTGGTGGCGCCGCCGCCGGGCAGGATGCCCCAGTTCACTTCCGAAAGGCCGAACTGCGCCTCGTCCGAGCAGAAGGCGAGATCGCAGGCGAAGAGCGGCCCATAAGCGCCGCCGAAGCACCAGCCGTTGACCATGGCGATGGTCGCCTTCTCGTACCAGCGCAGCCGCTCCCACCAGGCATAGGCCTCGCGCTGCGAGCGGCGCACGGCGTGGAAACCCTCCGCCTCGCTCTCGCGGAAATATTCCTTGAGGTCCATGCCCGCCGACCAAGCCGTCCCCTCACCGCTGAGCACGAGCACGCCCACATCGTCGCGGAACTCCAGCTCGGTCAGCACCCGCATCATCTGCCGGTTGAGCTTGGGGCTCTGGCAGTTGCGCTTGTTCGGGCGATTGAAATAAACCCAGGCAATGTTGTTCTCGATCTCGTAGCGGACGGTATCTTCTTCGCGTTCCTCGGACATGGCTTTTCCTCCGGCATTAATCTGCTATGCTGCATAGCAATCCTTGCAAGCAGCGGCAAGCCGGACGGAGGCGATGTAATGGCGGAGCGGGACGAGACGGTGCGCAAGCGGAGTGAAGCGGGCCCGCTGGCGAGCCCGCTCGACAGCCTGCTCGGCTATCGGCTGCGGCGCGCCTCCATGACGACGATGGCAGCGCTGGTCGCCGCCCTGCGTCCGTTGGGGCTCTCCGCCGGCGAGGCCTCCTTCCTCATCCTGGTGGGCGCCAATCCCG
>DASRXY010000184.1:0-23889 GCA_035654035.1 Sphingobium sp.
AGTCGACGAGACCGGCGCGATCATCGATGGCAACCAGATCATGGCGCTGATTGGCACGAGCTGGGCGCGGCGCGGCACGCTGCGCGGCGGTGGCGTGGTTGCTACGGTCATGTCCAATCTCGGTCTGGAACGCCTGCTGAAGGGGCAAGGCATCGACCTGCTGCGCACCAAGGTAGGCGATCGCTATGTGCTGGAGGAAATGCGCGCACGCGGCTGCAATGTCGGCGGGGAACAATCCGGCCACATGATCCTGAGCGATTATGCCACCACGGGCGATGGCACCATTGCCGCGCTCCAGGTGCTGGCTGCGCTGGTCGAGAGTGGCAAGCGGGCCAGCGAAGTGCTGCGTCAATTCGATCCAGTGCCGCAGCTCCTGCGCAATGTCCGCTTCGCCGGCGGCAGGCCGCTGGAGGCGGAGAGCGTCAAGACCGCGATCGCGCAGGTGCAAAAGGAACTGGATGGCGCCGGCCGCCTCGTCATCCGCCCCTCCGGCACTGAGCCGGTCATTCGGGTCATGGCCGAAGGCGACGATGCGGATCAGGTCGAGGCCGTCGTGGCACGGATCTGCGAGGCGGTGGCCGGCGCGGCGTCGGCGGATGCCTGAAGCGGCTGGCTGCGAGGAGAGGAACCATGCTTGAGATGCGTCCCGATTGCGAACGTTGCGGCGCAGATCTGCCGGCTAGCCAGGGCGGCGCGTTCATCTGTTCCTTCGAGTGCACGTTCTGCGCGGATTGTGCGGATGTGCTTGACGAGACCTGTCCCAATTGTGGTGGCGAACTGCTTGATCGCCCGGCGCGGGTCGGCGCTGCGCTGAAGCAGCATCCCGCGTCCACGGAGCGACGATTCAAGGGGTAGCGCTGTGCCGGATCGCGGGCGGTGCTCCGGTCTCGATCCGTTCTGTGTTCGGTCTGGCCGCAAATCCCATGGATTGTTATCGGAATTTGGGTGCCCCTCCATCCGGTCCTCGGTACGCGCCCGGCTCCGCGCGCGCATTCGCCTGCACGAACTGGTCGCGGATATCGCCAAGCAGCTCTACTTCGCCCGGCCCGCTGGGTGCGACCTTCTTCTCGGGCATCAGACGGTGCGCGAAGTTGACGAGCAGGAACAGGATGAAGGCCATGATGAGGAAATTCACGGCTGCGGTCAGCAGTGAACCAGAGCCGATCACGGTGACTGCCGCGGGCTTGAGCGCCGCATAGTCGTGCAGGCTGCCGGTATAGCTCTCGGGTACACGCGAGAGGATGAGGAAGCGGTCGGAGGAGTCGATGCCGCCGGTGACGAAGCCGATCGCGGGCATCAGCACATCCTCGGTAAGCGCGGTCACCATCCGCCCAATACGGCGCCGATTATGACCGCGAGATCCATGACATTGCCGCGCGCAATGAATGCCTTGAATTCGTTGAGCAGCATAGGTGTGGCGTCCGTGCCGCCCCAACGCGACGGGCGAGGCCGTTCCACAAGTCGTCCGGCGGGACGACGTCCGGTGCGGAACGGTCGACAAGAGAAAGGCACGCATATGCGGGTCGCGCGGGACTCTCGTCCCAGGCACGGTTGAGATGAGGTCCAACCGGAACGCACATCGCGTCCCCCCTTCGCCCCCTCTCGACTTCCTCCGCCTCCCCCGGCAAAAGGCGGCTCATGACCATTCCGCGTATCCTCATCATCGCCGGCTCGGATTCTGGCGGCGGCGCCGGTATTCAGGCTGATATCAAGACCGTCACCATGCTGGGCGGCCATGCCATGACCGCAATCACAGCCGTCACTGCGCAGAACACGCAAGGCGTCCAGGCCGTCCATCAGGTGCCGACCGACATGGTGCTGGCGCAGATCGACAGTGTGGTGGCTGACATCGGCGTGGATGCCGTGAAGATCGGGATGATCGGTTCGGCGCAGACGGCGCGGGCCGTGGCCGGCCGGCTGGAGGGGATCGGCGCACCCGTGGTGCTCGACCCGGTGATGGTCGCGACCAGCGGCGGCGTGCTCGCCGATGCGGAGACAGTGGCGGCGCTGGAAGAGCTAATGGGCTGGGCCTATGTCACCACGCCCAATCTACCCGAGCTGGAGGCGTTGGGCGGCGAGACCGTGCTCACCGAACGTGGCGAGATTTTGCTGGTGAAAGGCGGGCATGCACGGGGCGAGACGATTATTGATCGGCTGGTGGGGCCGCAGGGCGAGATCGCCCGCTGGGAAGGGCCGCGCATCGACACACCTGATACCCATGGCACCGGCTGCACGCTGGCCAGCGCCATCGCCATGGGGCTGGGGCAGGGGCTCGACCTGCCCGAGGCTATTGTCCGCGCGCGCCTGTTCGTGCGGTTGGCGCTGCGCGAGGCGCCGGAGTTGGGCGGCGGCCACGGGCCTATTGGCCAAGGCGAGGTACGACTCGATCTTGCGGGAGACATGCGGCTTAACCAGGTGAGCGTGCCGGTAGGCGACTATGCGGCTGCGCGCGCCTTCTATCTGGCGCTCGGGTTACGGCTCATCGTCGATTCGCCGGACCAACCCTATGGACGCTTCGAAACGGCCGGTGGCGCGACGCTCTCGCTCCATGGCGATGCGCCCGCTGTTTATTTCGAGTGCGACGATCTCGATGCACGGGTGGCGGCGCTGCGCGAGATCGGCATTGCCCCCGTCGCGGACCCCGTCGATCAGGACTGGGGCTGGCGCGAGGCGTGGTTCACCGATCCGTCCGGTAATCGCGTGTGTCTCTTCACTGGCGGTGAGCAGCGGCGCTTCCCGCCCTGGCGCATTAGTGCATGATCGCTGGGGTGGACGAGGCCGGGCGCGGACCGCTCGCCGGACCGGTGGTCGCGGCGGCCGTGATCCTGTGCAAGCCGCGCCCATCGGGTCTCGATGACAGCAAGAAGCTGACCGCCGCGCGTCGCGCCACGTTGGAAGCGACAATCAAGCGCCGCTGCCAGTGGGGCGTGGGCGTCGTGGACGTGGCGCAGATCGATCAGCTCAACATCTTCGGCGCGACCATGCTGGCGATGACGCTGGCGGTGGAAGCGCTGTGCGCGAAGATCGGCTGCGATCCGCGCGAAGTGCTGGTGGACGGCAATCTCACTCCGCACGGCCGCCGCGCGGAATGGCGCTGGCCGGCGCGCGCGATTGTCGGCGGCGATGCGCTGGAGCCCTGCATCTCGGCCGCGTCCATCATTGCCAAGGAGCATCGCGATGCGCTGATGCGGCGGGCGGCGCTGGATCATCCGCATTATGGCTGGGAGCGGAACAAGGGCTACGGCACGCCCGACCATCTTGCCGCGCTGCGCGAGTATGGGCCGTGCCCTCTTCACCGCCGCAGCTTCGCGCCCGTCGCGCAGATGGCGTTGGTCTAGAGCGGCGGCTGTGCAGCCCGTGTGAGGCTGCAAATGCGCTGTGGCGTTCGGTGCGTATGTATAAAGAATATCGACTTGCAAAGGATCTGGGGCTTTTGTGGAATTGATATTCTCTTTTTGCGTTTCCCGTTCTGATTGAGCCGATGACACGCTCCTGCGCACGCGGGAGTCCAGGGCCATCACGGGTGGGCTGGGCTCGGGCTCTGGGCTCCTATCTGCACAGGGGCACTGGGTCTGTCTTGCTCGGAAGATTCCCGCGAAATGGAGACACGCCCGCACTGGGCTGCAACGCGGCTCGACTTCGCGCGACGCGAACGGAGGATGCGGGCCGTCGGTCAGGTGGGGGCTTGCGGCCCGGCCGTCCCTCGGCTAGGAGCCCGGCCGTCCCTTGGGGAGTAGCCAGCCGCCGATAAGGCGGGCTTTCGCGTCAACATACTCGGTCGAGTGGCCGTGGCGCGAGAGGAAGGTGCCGGTGTCGCGACCGGCCTTCAGGCGAGACCAATGGCACTGCGCTTCCGTTCCGGGCTGGGCGGGAGGTGCCGTGCCGTTGCGTGCGTCTTGCCTGGCCCCTGAATATCGGACTGCTCTTCCATGGAAGCCCTGCTGACCTCGACCGGCATCGTCGCGCTCGCCGAAATGGGCGACAAGACGCAACTTCTCGCCATTCTGCTGGCCACGCGTTTTTCCCGGCCGGTTCCCATTGTGCTCGGCATCTTCGTCGCCACGCTCGCCAATCACATGCTGGCCGCATTGGTTGGCGCCCAAGCCGCCGCGCTTCTGGACAGCGCCTGGTTCCGTACGCTTGTCGCGCTGTCTTTCCTCGCCATGGCTGCCTGGACGCTGATCCCCGACAAGATCGACGATCTGACGGAGGACCGCGGTCGGTTCGGCGCCTTCCTGACCACCACCATCGCTTTCTTCCTGGTCGAAATGGGCGATAAGACGCAGATCGCCACCATTGCGCTCGGCGCCCGCTTCGAGGCGATCTGGGCGGTGGCGGCTGGCACCACGCTGGGCATGATGATCGCCAATGTGCCGGCGGTGTTTCTGGGCAACGAGTTGCTGCGTCGCGTGCCCCTGCGCGCCGTGCGCTTCGTCACTGCCGCGCTGTTCGCCGTCATCGGTCTGTGGCTGCTCGTCGCGACATTGTGGGGCTGAATGGCGCCAAGGAAAACGGAGCCGGCCTGTTTTTCGGGCATTGGCCGGCTCTGAGTCTTTGCCGCCACACCCACAAGATGTTGAGTCTCGCTCCACGGGCGGCGCGCCACCCCTCGTGGCAGACTCGTTTCGTTCTCCTTTAAGGAGTCGCGTTCAATCCATTGGAATCCGGATATAAGGCTTGACGACGGAGTCCCGCGGACTCATGCCTAGGCCCGTCAACAACAGGGGCATATGCGCGATGGGGGTCATTGAACGGGTTGGACGCCGGCCTGCGACCGGTAAGGCAGTGCGCGTCGCGCCGCCGCCGGTGCTGCCGCTCGACACGCTGCTGCAGGGGGACTGCATCGCCATTCTGCGCACGCTGCCCACAGCGAGCGTGGACATGATTTTCGCCGATCCGCCCTACAATCTCCAGCTTGGCGGCGATCTGTTCCGGCCTGAGGGCGGGCGCGTGGATGCGGTCGACAATGATTGGGACCATTTCGACAGCTATGGCGCCTATGACGCCTTCTGCCGCGAGTGGCTGGCCGAATGCCGCCGCATCCTGAAGCCCGACGGCACCATCTGGGTGATCGGCAGCTATCACAATATCTTCCGCGTTGGCGCGCTGATGCAGGATCAGGGCTTCTGGATTCTCAACGACATCGTGTGGCGCAAGGCCAACCCCATGCCCAATTTCAAGGGCACGCGCTTCACCAATGCGCATGAGACGATGATCTGGGCGAGCCAGGGCGAGAAGGCGAAATACACCTTCAACTACCGCGCCATGAAGACGCTGAACGACGAGTTGCAAATGCGCTCGGACTGGGTGCTGCCGATCTGTTCCGGGCAGGAGCGCCTCAAGCGCGGCGGCACCAAGGCGCACCCGACGCAGAAGCCCGAGGCACTGCTCTACCGCGTGCTGCTCTCCTGCACCAAGCCAGGCGACGTGGTGCTCGATCCCTTCTTCGGCACGGGCACGACCGGGGCGGTGGCGCGGCGCTTGGGCCGGCGCTGGATCGGCATCGAGCGCGAGGACAGCTATGTCGAAGTGGCGCGCGAGCGCATCGCCGCCGCCCTGCCGCTCGATGAGAGCGCGCTCTCCATCATGCAATCGCCCAAGAGCCAGCCGCGCGTCGCTTTCGGGACGCTGGTCGAGACCGGCTGGGTGAAGCCCGGCACGATCATCAGTGATCCCAAGGGCCGGTGGCGCGCCGCCGTCCGCGCCGACGGGTCGCTGGAGCATGAGGGGCAGAGCGGCTCCATTCACAAGCTGGGCGCCACGCTCCAGGACGCGCCGAGCTGCAATGGCTGGACCTTCTGGCAAATCGAACATGAGGGGCAGATGAAGCCGCTGGACGCGCTGCGCCAGCTCTACCTGCTCGCCACCGAACCCTGACCCACTCAGGGAGACCGGTCCACGGCCGGGGCCCAGGGCAGCGCCCCCACCGCTGCCCTGGGCATTTTTGTGGGTGGATGAGGCCGATAGGCGCGCCGAGTTTATCCCGCCCCTGACGAGGCGGGGCTTTACGGATGGGCCAAAGGCAGGCTGAATTCCGCAAGCAGGCCGCCCCCGGGGCGGTTCACGAGCGTGAAATTGCCTCGCTCCGACGAGGCGATGGCGCGAACGATGGCGAGGCCGAGGCCGGCGCCGCCAGTATCGCGGCTGCGTGAATTCTCGACGCGCGTGAAGGGCTGCATCATTTCCTCGATCCGTGCGGGATCAATACCTGGCCCCCGGTCAGCCACGGCGAGGATGGCGCGCCCTGCCTCGATGCGCAGCGAGACTTCTGCGCCGCCGCCATATTTGATGGCATTGTCGATGAGGTTGGCGACAGCGCGCCGCACGCCGCGCGGATGCACATGGACGACGGCGCGTGGCATCGCCGCGGCCTCGACCGGCGCGCCGGTCTCCAGAAAATCGTCGATCGCGGCGTCGACCAGCGCGGCGAGATCCACTTTCTGCGCAGGCTCCCGCTCACGGCCGATGCGGGCGAGGGCGAGGATGTCGTCCAGCATCTGGCGCATGTCGTCGATGGTGGCGATCATGCGCTCGCGGTCCGGTCCGTCTGGCACATTCTCCACACGCACGCGCAATGCCGTGAGCGGCGTACGCAGATCGTGGCCGATGGCGCCCAGCATATGGTCCTTCTCCTCCAGCATGGCGCGGATGCGGTCCTGCATGGCGTTGAAGGAGGCGGCGAGGCGGCGTACGTCGTCCGGCCCCACTTCGGGCACCGGTGGCGCGCCCTCCGGCGTGCCGACCCGCGTGGTGGCGGAGGCGAGAGCGCGCAGCGGATCAGCCAGGCGGCGCGTGAACCAGACGAGCGGGATCAGCACCATGCCGTAAAGGAAAAGCGTGGGCACCACCGCGCGCTGGAGGATCGGCTGATCGACCGGGGCGGCACGCGAATAGACGGTGATCCAACGCTGCGGCTCCAACTGCACGCTGAGCTGCACGCGGATACGTGCGGCGGCGGCCCGCTCCTTGCTGCCGGTGCCGAGCAGGCCCTGCAAAGGACGCCGCGTCGCCGGATGCTCGATGGCGGCGCGCACCTGAAGCGGAACGAGACCGGCGGTGCGGAACATCTCCATGGCGCGCTCGCCGATGGCGGGTGCGTCCTCGCCGATTTGCGCGGGCGCGCCGGGGGTGATCTGGAGGCCGCCCTGCAAGCGCACGCGGTTGAGCAGCGTGTGGTTGTCGCGCGGGTCGACCGCCTCCAGCACCACGATGACCCCCGGCGCGGCTGCCACCGTCAGCCACTGGTTACGCTGCGCGAGATAGTTGAGGACCAGCCCGATGAGTTGCACCGCCAGCAGCGAGATCGCGACCACGAGAATGGTCTGCCCCGCGAGCGTACGCGGCCGGAAGCGCGCAAGCAGCGTGCGGACCGATCCGGTCATGTCCGCCATCGCGTTCATGCCCGCGTGACGTCCGCGCCGAACATATAGCCGCCGCCCCACACCGTCTTGATGAGGCGCGGCGAACGGGCGTCATCCTCCAGCTTGCGGCGCAGGCGGCTGATCTGATTGTCGATGGATCGATCGAAGGCATGCGCCTCGCGCCCTTGCGTCAGATCGAGCAACTGGTCGCGGCTCAGCACCTGGCGCGGATGCGTGACGAAGGCCTGGAGCAGGCGGAAATCGGCTGTGCTGAGGGGAATGGCAACGCCGTCCGCGCCGGTGAGTGTCCAGTCGTCGGCGCGGAGTGTCCAGCCCTCGAACTGGTAAGTGGCGGCATCGGCAGGCGCTTCGCGCTGCGCGGCGCCGCCTGCCCGGCGCAGGATGGTCTTGATCCGCGCGACCAGCTCTCGGGGCGAAAAGGGCTTCAGCACATAATCGTCGGCGCCCATCTCCAGCCCCACGATCCGGTCCGTCTCTTCCGAGCGGGCGGTGAGCAGGATGACCGGCAGCTCGCCCTGCTCGCGGATGGAGCGGCAGAGCGAGAGGCCATCCTCGCCGGGCATCATGATGTCCAGCACCACAAGATCGATGGCGTGGCCGGCCAGGATCTTGCGCGCCTCTGCGGCATTGGGCGCCTCGCTGACCCGAAAGCCGGCGCGTTGCAGATAGGCGCCGAGCGGTTCGCGGATGGCGGCTTCATCGTCGACGAGCAGGAGGTGGGGGCGGGCGGTCATGACGGTCTCACGGGATAACAGGCGTGCAGAATAGCGGACTGGGCGCGCATGTCATGCGGTGCCGAGTGCCGGGGCGCAAGCGGGCAATGCGCTGGTGGGAGAGAGGGTGCGGGGTACGAAATGGCCCGGGCGTCATGGTGCGGCCGATCCAGCGGAGGTGGGGGCTCCGTGGATCGACCGCTGTGCCTCACAGCCCCGACAGAGGGGTATCGGATTGGGGCGGAGGCAGGGTGCCGTGCGCCGCGAGGGCGTAATGGCCGAGGGACAGGGAGGTCTTGCCGGCAGACTTCCATGCGCGCGTGCCGGTGATCGCGCCGAAAAAGGCGGGTCCGGCAGTCAGGCGCGGAAGCGAGCGAGGCATGAGCGAGACGGTTCCTTCATGGCGGCGCCGTGGGAGAAGCGCCGCAGAACCGCTTGTAGCGCGGCATTGTCACGAGACTTTGTCGCCGCTTCGCGAACTTGTATCAAAATGTATCGGCAGGCCGCGTTTGCACTGCCGTCCGGTGCAAGAGAGCGGGTGCTGCGAGGGCTGCTCGACGCGACCGATTTCGATGAAAGTCTGGAGCGGGTAGCGGGGATCGAACCCGCATCACAAGCTTGGAAGGCTAGTGCTCTACCATTGAGCTATACCCGCTAACCTATTGAAACAATTTGGAAAATCTCCTCTTTTTTGCTGCCCGTTCCAACATGTTCCATGTTGGAATTCCAACATCGCATCGTCGAGCGAGCGGCCGGGCTGGTAGCGCGATGGCGCGAGGCCGTCAACGGCCTCGGTATCCGTATCTTCCCGCATAGTCGCTGTGGAAGAGCGCCCATAGGCTGCGGCCAACAAGGAGGCCAGCCATGAAGAACATATTGCTGCTCGTCCACGATGACCCGGTCAGGAAGCGCGGCTGCAGGCTGCGCTCGATCTGACTCGGGCGCTGGGTGGACATCTTCAATGCATCGATGTGGCGCTCGCGCCAGCCATCATGATCGGCGACTATGATGGCGGCGGTGGCGCGCTGCTGCTGAATACCGAGCTTCGGCGGGAAAGCGAAAACAAGATCAATCTGGAAAGTCGATTGGTGCGGGAGGATATCGCGTGGAGCTGGGCCGACACGACGGCAGCGAGCGTTGCCGGTACAAGCCCTTATGGCAGGCGCGCGCGATTCCGGGGGACGAGGGCGCTTATGAAACCTCTTCTTGCCATCCTCGCCTGCGCGCTCCCGACCGCAGCTTCCCCCGAACCCATCCCGCACTGGACGTCGTACCCTGCTCGGCTTCGGGTCGCTGGATGGCCGGATCTTGCGATCATTGCCGCATCGACCATCCTGCTTCTCGTCGTTCTGGAGGGCGTCAAGCGGATCGAGCTGGTTTCGGCGCTCGGGAGAAGGCGCCCCGCCCGGGCCTGATGGTCAGACCCGCCCGGGCCGGATGGTCAGACCCTGGCCGCGCACTCGATGCAGAAAGTTGCGGCGGGGAGAGCCGCGAGCCGGGCGGGTGCGATGGCTTCCCCGCAACCGAAGATGCCATAGCGGCCCTCGTCGAGCCGCCGGAGCGCCTGGCGCGTGCGTTTGATCTCCTCAAGCGCCGATCGCTTGACGGCATCCAGCGCCTCGTCATCCTCGCGCACGGCGGCGAGCTCGGCGAAGTCGTCGTCCACCGCTCACGCTCGATGCGCGCCACCTGGTTGTCCAGTTCCGCGAGGCGCACGGTCAGCGTGCGCCGCAGTGTTTCAATATCGCCCGTCATGCGGCCGGCCTTTTGTCGATCAGATGGACGATCTCGTCGAGCACGGCGAGGCGCTGCTTCTTCAGCACCTTGAGCCGCTCGTCGGATGCCGCGTCCAGCTCCGCTTCGATGCGGCCGATCTCGATGGCGAGTTCGTGATATCTGGCAGCGAGCTGACGGAAGGGCTCACTCTCGATCTTCAAGGCGTGGAGTATGTCGCATTGCGCCGGAAGCAGCGCAGAGCATCGCCCACAATCCTCTGCGCGCGCTCGCCTGGCAGCCGCGGCGGGGTGGCAAGGGCCCCCGTTCGCCTCCGTAAAAATGTGCAATGCGCACGCCCATGCCGGCTGCTAATATGGTCGGGGGTTTATGGAGGCTTGGAGAATGGCTTCGGGAACCAAACATGCCGTCATTGTCGCCCACCCTTCGCCGGACAGCTTCAATCTTTCGGTCGCACGGCGTTATGCCGCTGTTGCGCGGGAATTGGACGACGAGGTTATCGTTCGAGATCTTTATCGGCTTGGCTTCGATCCGGTTTTGAAGGCCGACGAGCGGCCTGGCAGCGGACAATCACCCCTGGCGGAGGATGTGAAGGCGGAACTGGCTGTCCTGTCGGGCACCGATGTTTTTGTCCTGGTATATCCGATCTGGTTTGGCGGCCCGCCCGCGATGCTCAAGGGCTATATCGATCGGGTATTGGGGGCGGGCATCACGTATTCGCAAGTCCATGACCGCCGCTCCCACGGCTTAATGGGTGGCAAAAGGCTCATCTCCTTCACCTCCTCGGGAAACAGCCGCTACTGGTTCGAGGGACAGGGGGCGTGGATGTCGTTGCGCAACGCCTTGGACACCTATCTCACCAACGCCTTTGGGCTTGCCGGCAACGATCACTATCATTTCGACTGCATTACAAGCCCCATGAATCGCGTGAAGATCGACGCGCGCCTGCGGGAAGTGGAAGACGTGGCACGCGCGACTTGCGCCAAATTCCTGGCCGGAGCATCCGCTCGTGACTATCATTTAAGAGATTGATGGTGGAAGGAAGCCGTATCGGCGGTCGCTTCCACCGGAGAGTGGTGCCGGGATCGGTACGCGCAAGAGCCAGACATTCACCCGAACCGATGCCGATCAGGCCGTGCGCGCGCTCGATCCCCCTGCGCAGTCAGTCAGCCCGCCAGTGGTATCGCTTGTCGAGTTTGGAGAGCTGGCTGAGGAAGCCTTCGCGCTGCATGCCGGTGGTGGCTGCATCGTGCATCTGGCTCAGGGTCACGACCATCCGCACGCGTCCTTCTCCCGCAGCGAAGAAGTCGACCGCGATCGTGCTGTCATAAGGTTCAACGCCCGGAAGAAAATCGATCACCTGGGTCAACACCAGACGCTCATGGGGCCGGAATTCCGAGAATGTGCCGCGGCAGGGGTGTGAGGTAGGCGCACCCATCTTCTCCATCGCTGTTACGGCCTCGGGGGTATCGGCAACCATATCGTAGTGCAGCGCGCCGCCCTGGCGCGGCTCGATTGTATGAACATCGGCGCGAAACTCCTGCGGACCCCACCAGGATTCGAAGCCTTCCTTGGTGGTCCAGAGTTCCCAGAGTTCTTTCGGTTCGGCGGTATAGGTTCGCTCGATCACGAGGCTGGATTCGATCGGCTCATTCATCTTCAAGGCTCCTCTTTTGCCCGCGCTTTTGCTGTTGATTTTCGAGTGCCGCGCCGAAGCGGTCGAGCCGCGCCTCCCAGATCTGTCGGTACTGGCCAAGCCAGGCGTCGATCTCCCGAAACGGCTCGGGTCTCAAGGAGTAGAGCCGACGCGTTCCCTCGGGACGCATTGCCACGAAGCCGGCTTCGGAGAGGATGCGCAGATGCCGTGAGACGCCCGATTGATGGATGCCGACGGTCGCCACGAGGTCGTTGACCTGGCGCTCACCAGCTCGCAGCGCCTCGACAACGCGGCGGCGGGTGGGGTCGGCCAGTGTTAGAAACGGATCTATATGCATGAATGCGTATATTCGTTAATATGCATATTTAGTCAAGCGCAATCGGAGGCCTGCTATAGCGTCTGCGGTCCGAAAGGATTTCTCCCACCCGCCACGAGCATGCTTCCAGCGCAAACGCGTTCGTTGTTGGCCACGCAAAGCTGGATCAGCAGGTCGCCGCGCGACGAGATCGGTATGAACCCGTCAGCGTGGAAGGCTGCATCGTCCGGCCAAATGGCTGGCCGATGATGCCGCGCAAGGCAGTTTCCTCGCAATTCCGGCAGGGCTTCTAGGAACGGGCACTGTTGCGGCCGGATTGTGCGCGGAATCTTCTGTGCCCGGCGCCTCAACGCATAGCGAACAATTCCTGGTGGAAGCGTTCCACAATCGGAAAGTCCTGTGCAGCAAAGTCTCGGCGCAGCGCATCACCAAAACTCACCGGACCGCAGAACCATAGGCTCGCCTCTTTCCAGTCGGGCACCATGGCGCGGATCCGCGCGCCATCAAGGCGGCCGTCGCGCGAGTCGATCAGAATGTGCAGCCGAACGCCGGCGGCCTCCGCATCGGCTTGCAATTTATTCAGAGCCTCGTCGTCGACATCGGCGGTGCAGTGAAAAAGGTCGATCTGCGGCCGCTGTCCGCTTGCATGTCGGGCAAGATACTTCATGCGGGCGATGAACGGTGTGATGCCAATGCCGCCTCCGATCCAGATCTGCCGGGCGCGATCGTCATCGAATGTAAAGCAGCCATAAGGGCCTTCGATCTTCACGACCTGACCGGCGTGCAGTTTTTCGGGCAGACGGCGGGTATGATCTCCCAGCGCGCGCGTGATGAAGGTGATTTGCCGTTCATCCTCATTCCAGGCGGAAGCGATGGTGTAGGGATGGGCGCCCTCGGCGGGGTCGGACATGGCGAAAGCGAACTGGCCGGGTCGGTGGCCAGGCCAGCCTTCACCCACATCGAGCGTTGTTTCGAGCGCCTGCACGCCCGGATAATATTGGAGGGCGGCGATCCTGCCCGGGACCTGACGCGTGCGCCCGACCCGGCGCGAGAGGACGACGATCGCCGCCCAGGTGCCGTAAGCGAGCAGGATGGCCAACATGATGCCGAGCGGCGAAGCCCAGTAGCTGAACTGGGTCAGAACCACGGCATGAAACACCAGCACGAGATAGGCCGCTGCCAAAAACCGATGCGTCCGATAGAAGAAGCGGTAGGGAATGCGCTCGAGGAGCGCCACCACGATCAGCCCCGCCGCGGCATAAAAGGCCCACTCTCCCCACCCCTCCGCAGTATGGCGCAGGCCTGCAAACAGGGCTTCGACCGGATTTTCGGGGGGCACGCGCGGCGCGCGTGCCGGTCGTTCGAGCCAGCCCCATCCCACGGCCCATTTCGGTGCCTGCGTCCACAGCCAGTGAACGATCGCCAAGACGAGCGCAGAAATACCGAGCCACTTATGGAAACGATACATCTTGTCCAAGCCGCCGAGCCAGCGTTCCGGCCAGCGAGGGCGCGTTGCGAGGATCATCGCGACACTCATGCAGGCCATCGCCAGCAGGCCAGAATATTGCACCGCTAAGGAACGAATGGCGAAAAAGCCGGATGATTGGAACACGGACAGGTCGGCGAAAAGCCACAGCAGGGTGACCAGCGCCATCAACCCCCAGAAGGCCCGATTCAGATTTCGCATCCCAGGCTCCTGATCCTGCGCGCATCTGTTCACCGTTAATAATGGATCATACCGAAGTTGGGGTTGATGTCTGTCAAGAAGCCGGATGCGCCCTGCCGCGCGCATCGAACTTGGCCGCCAAACCTGACCGGATTCTGTGACACCGCGGCTGCAAATCGGCCGATGACGTCACCCCAATAAAAGTAAATATGAAATCGATGCATATTGCAGCGAGCATCATATGCATATGATCTCATAATGTTGCTACAAAGTCTGGCGCAAGAAATCATATTCCGGACTCGGCTTTGTAAAAGGTAGATTCCCCATCGATTGGTCGAGTCCATGGGGAATTTGTCATATGCAAGATACGTCATATCTGGAAAAGCCGGTTGGCAATGGAGTGCAAGTGGCGCGCCATGATCTGCTGATCCATGGCGAGCGCGTTCCGGCGAAGTCTGGCCGCTATTTCGAGACGCTCGACCCCTCAACCGAGACGGTGATCGGCCTCGTCGCCGAAGCCGATGCGGCGGACGTGGATGCGGCGGTCAAGTCTGCCCGCGATGCGTTTGAGAACACATGGGGCCAGATGCGCGCCGCCGACCGAGGACTGGCACTGCTGCGGCTCGCCGAACTGATCCGGCGCGACCAGGAGGAGCTGGTCCAGCTCGAAAGCCTGGATTCCGGCAAGCCGGTCTCGGCCGTGCGCCGCCAGGACCTGCCGGCGGTGATCGATACGCTCATTTATTATGCCGGCTGGGCCGACAAGATCGACGGCAAGGTCATTCCCGCACGGCCCGACGCACTCACCTACACGGTACGCGAGCCGATGGGTGTGGTCGGCGCCATCATCCCGTGGAATTTCCCGCTGATGATCGGCATGTGGAAGATCGCCCCGGCGCTGGCCTGTGGCTGCACGGTCGTGCTCAAGCCCGCCGAACTGACGCCGCTCACCGCGCTCAAGATCGGCGAGCTGGCGCTGGAGGCGGGGCTTCCCGCCGGTACGCTCAATGTCGTCCCCGGCTTCGGCAAGACGGCGGGTCAGGCCGTGGTCGACCATCCCGACATCGACAAGGTGACGTTCACCGGCTCACCGGGCGTCGGCCGCCAGATCCTGCGGGGCGCCGCCGGCAACCTCAAGCGCGTGACGCTGGAGCTGGGAGGCAAGTCAGCCAACATCATCTTCCCCGGTGCCAATGTGGAGACGGCCGTCAAGGCGGCCGGCGCGGGTATCTTCTTCAACACCGGGCAGGTGTGCTCAGCCGGCTCGCGCATTCTGGCGCACCGCTCCATTCACGACGAGGTGGTCGAGCGGCTCGTCGCGCGTGCGCATGGCATGCGCCTGGGTAATCCCCGCGACGACAAGACCTCTATGGGGCCGCTTATCTCGCAGACGCAGATGGAGCGCGTGCTCGGCTATATCGAGGTGGGCCGCAAGGAGGGCGCCAAGATCGCGACCGGCGGTGCCCGCCATGGCGACAAGGGCTATTATGTGGCGCCCACCGTCTTCACTGGCGTCGAGCATGAAATGCGCATCTCGCAGGAGGAGATCTTCGGGCCCGTCGCGACGGTCATTCCGTTCGAGGATGAGGCCGATGCCGTCCGCCTCGCCAACGGCACCGCCTACAGCCTGGCCGCCGGCGTGTGGACCGGCGACATTGCTCAGGCACACCGCATGACGCGCAAGCTCAAGGCCGGCACGGTGTGGGTCAACACCTATGGGCCGACCGACGTGCGGCTGCCCTGGGGCGGCATGCGCGATTCCGGCTTTGGCCGCGAACATGGCGATATCGCCATCGAGAATTTCACCGAGCCCAAGGTCGTCTGGATCAACACCGGGCGCTGAGCCCGCCGACGCCCACGGACAATCCAGCGGACCCCAACCGACCCCTCGGGCCGGAACGGCTCCCTGTTGCCTCAAGAAGGAGACAGTTCATGCGCATCGCGATCATTGGCCAGCAGGCCTTCGGCAAGAGCGTCCTCGATGCCTTTATGGAGCGTGGCGACGAGGTCGCCGCCGTGTTCTGCGCGCCGACCAAGCCCGGCGCCCGGCCAGACCCGCTGGCGCAAGCCGCGCAGGAGCGGGGCGTCACGCTCTATCAGCTCCCCTCGCTGCGGGGGCCGGAGGCGGCCGAAGCGATGCGGGCCGCCAAGGCGGACATCGCCATCATGGCCTATGTGTTGCAGTTCGCGCCACAGTCGCTGGCCAACATCCCGACGCACGGGACGATCTGCTACCATCCCTCGCTGCTGCCAAAATATCGCGGGCCCAGCTCGATCAACTGGCCGATCATCCGGGGCGAGACGCGGACGGGCCTCACGATCTTTCGCCCCAGCGACGGGCTCGACGAGGGACCGATCGTGCTTCAGAAGACCGTCGAGATCGGCCCGGACGACACGGTCGGCAGTGTCTATTTCAACCACCTTTTTCCGCTCGGCGTGCAGGCGATGCTGGAGGCGGCCGATTTGGTCGTCGCCGGCAAGCACCAGGAAATCGTGCAGGACGAGAGCCAGGCGAGCTACGAGGGCTGGTGCAAGGATGCCGAGGCGCGGATCAACTGGCACAGCCATGTCGACGCGATTTACGACCTCATCCGGGGGTGCAGCCCGGCACCGGGGGCCTGGACGACATTCGAAGGGGAGACGCTGCGCATCTACGAGGCGCGCAAGCTTCCTGCGCGTAAGATCGCCGATGTGGCCGGCAAGCCCGGCGAGATCGTGGCGGTCGGCGAAAAGAGCGTGATCGTGGCGGCACAGGGCGGCTCGATCGAGCTGCTGAAGGTGCGGCTCGCGCGCGGCGAAAAGGTCGCGGCGCCGGCCTTCGCGAAAGACCATGGCGTTGCAACGGGCACTCGGCTCGGTGTGGCGGCGCAAGCGGCGGT
Organism: Sphingobium sp.; assembly: GCA_035654035.1. Lineage (GTDB taxonomy): Bacteria > Pseudomonadota > Alphaproteobacteria > Sphingomonadales > Sphingomonadaceae > Sphingobium. The sequence continues at coordinate 16,348 of DASRXY010000184.1, forward strand.
GAAGCAATCGGAGCCTGCCTGACCACACTTGTGCCTGTCCACTGAGAGATGCGCTGCGGGCCGAGGGTTTGCCATGACCTGTCACCGGCTCGCGGCGCATCGTTGTTTGCCGCCTGTTTGCCCTCGTTCAGGGAGAAGGGCGCTTATAAATCCTCGACGCTTCTCTGCGCCGGAGCGCCGTTCTGGCAGATGCGAACTCTTCGCTCCGCAAAAGCGGCGAGGCGGCTGGACGCAAGATGGCCTGCGGTGACCTAACGTTTCCCGCTTTCACGGGACGGACGGATCGGTAAGCTGGCGTGAGTTCGTGCCAGATGGAGTCATCTGGCGGCGCGGAAAGTCACGGACGAGGGGAAGCATGGTTGCATCGGCAAAGGAAGAGGTCGCCCGGATGGCCCGCTATCACGGATGGGCGACGCAGCGGCTGACGGAGGCGGTCGCCGCCGTGCCGGACGCGGCGTACCGCAAGGAGTGCGGCCTCTTCTTCGGCTCCATCCATGGCACGCTCAATCACCTGCTGCTCACGGACGGCGAGATCTGGTATTCCCGCTTCACCGGCGGCCCGGTGACCGGATTGCCGCTCGATGGCGAGTTGGAAACTGACCGGGCATTGCTGGCTTCTCGCCTGATCGCCGCCGCCGCCCGGTGGCCGGCCTATGTGGCCGATCTGGACGACACAGCGCTCGGCGGCGAGCTACATTTCATCACGACGGCCGGACAGACGCGCACGCTGCCGATGGCCGCCGCGCTGCTCCATGTCTTCAATCACGCGACTCATCATCGCGGGCAGGTCACCGCCGCACTGTCGATGCTCGGCGTTCCGTATCCCTCGCTCGACCTTGCCTTCCACATCTTTGCCGAGCGAAGCTGAAGCACGCGGAAGGATGGGCCGCTAGGGGCGCAGAGGCACGGGCGTGAGGCGGAAGGGCAGGGCGGGCCGGGGCGCATCGGGGTTCATCAGGGCGCCGACATGGCCCTGTACATACCAGATCGTGCCGTCATGCGGATCGAGCCCGGTGGGGGAGGCGATCCCCTCGGCCAGTGTCGTTACCTCCACCGTGTCGCCCTTGATGGAAAGACGGGCAATCCGCCCCTGGCTTTCCGCGACGGCGAGGTCCATGTCGCCCAGCGACCGCATGCCATCCGGCGAGCCCAGCGGCCGCGAGGTCTTGAGCGTGGTGATCGTGCCCGGCTTGCCGTCCGCTGCCATGACGATGCGATACAGCGCGCCGGTGCGGACATTGTTGACGTAGAGATGACCGTCCGCCGCGAAGGCGAGCCCGTCCAGCCCGACACCGAGCACCGGGTCCGTGACCCAGGTTTCCAGCGCCTGCGCGCCCGGCGTCCAGCGCAGGATGCGCGGATGGCCGGTGTCCGCGATATAGACAGCGCCGTCCGCGCCCACGGCCATGTCGTTGCACACTGCGCCTGCATCGGGCAGCGCGAGGCTCACCTTGCCGACACCGGTCGCGAGGTCGAAGCCCTTGAGCCAGCTTCCCGCGTCGGCGCCCGGCACGGTGACGCCGCGCGCCGTGAAATCGTTGGTGCAAGTCCACAGCAGCTTGTTGCGCGTATCCACCAGAACACCGAACAGTGCGCCCGTCCCATAGCCCCCGGGCTTGATCCAGGAATCTACCTTGCCCGTGGCAAGGCTGACCCGCAGGACCCCGCCGGTCACACTGCCGACATAGGCCGTGCCGTCCGGCGCGATCGAAACATTTTCGGGAAAGAGCCGGTCGCCCGGCAGGTCGATGGGCTGCTGCGCCACGGCGCCGCCGGTCAGCAACAGCGCGGCGGGAAGAAGGGCCGCAGGGAAGAGGGCGGTCCATGCGTTGATCCGTCGGTTCATGTTGCTCTTTCCTTCCGGTTTGCGTGAGCGGCGATGTTCCGTCAGGGCGCTCGAATATTCAAGCCCTACAGGCGCTTCCGCGCACGATGGTTGACTCGCGCGGGCGGATGAGTCACTTTTCTATCGAGGGGATAGACAATGAGCGCATCCATGTCCGACGCGAGTCCGGTGCCGCCATCCTTCTGGCGGGATCTTTGGCGCAAGGAGGATTGGTGGGCGATCTGGATTGGCCTGGGCGTCGTACTCGCCGGCTGCATCCTCTTCTGGAACGGGGCCAATCTGCGCTGGCTCGCGGTACTGCCACCCAAATGGTCGAGCTTTTCTGAGGTCGGCGACGACCTTATCGCCAATTGGCCGCGCTACGTGGCGCAAATCCTCTTCTGGCTCGCCGCCTTCTCGCTGGCGCTGCGGGCGCTGGGCTACAAGGCCCGCGAGTTCGTGCCGGCCTTCCTGCTGCTCTATCTCGCGTCCTATCTGATCTTCGTGGCTGGCCAGTGGGAGCGCGCCTCCGCCTATAATCTGGAGACGCCGCTGCTCGCGCTGTTCGCGGGGCTGGTCATCGCCAACAGCGTGGGGCTGCCGCGCTGGCTGGATGCGGGCTTTCGCGGCGAGCTTTATGTGAAGACGGGCATCGTCATGCTGGGCGCTACCGTGCCTTTCTCGCTCATCGCGCTGGCCGGGCCGATCGCCATTCTGCAAGCCTCCATCGTCTCCATCGTCACCTTCATGGCCGTTTACTGGATCGCCGTGAAGCTGGGGCTCGACCGGCCGTTCGCCGCGACGCTGGGCGTGGGCAGCGCGGTCTGCGGCGTTTCGGCCGCCATTGCAGCCGCCGGCGCGGTCGGTGCAAAGAAGGAGGACGTGGCCGTCACTATCACCACCGTAGTGCTGTGGGCCATCGTCATGATCTTCGCGTTGCCGCTGATCGCGCGCGCCATGGCCCTGCCCACCGGCGTGGCTGGCGCCTGGATCGGCACTTCGGAATTCGCGGACGCCGCAGGCATCGCCGCCGCCCAGGCCTATGGCGGCTATGCCGGCAAAGTGCCGGGGATCACCGGCACCGCCGATCAGGCACTCCAGGCGTTCACGCTCATCAAGGTCGTCGGCCGCGACGTGTGGATCGGCATCTGGGCTGTCGCGCTTGCCATCGTCGCAACCACGCGCTGGGAAGCACGGCCAGCCGGCAACGGCCCGGACGTGCGCGAGATCTGGCGGCGTTTCCCCAAGTTCGTGCTGGGCTTCTTCTTCGCTTCGGCGCTCATCACGGCCGTGACGGCAGGCTACAGCCTGGCGGATTATAACGCCATCGCCACACCGGAGCTGATCGGGCCGATCAAGGATATGCGCACCTGGTGCTTCATCTTCTGCTTCTTCAGCATCGGGCTGACTACGCGCTTCCGCGATCTTGCCGCCGCCGGCCGCAAACCGGTGACCGCCTTCACCATCGGCGTGGTCGTCAATGTCATCCTGGGCTTCATTCTCTCGGTCCATGTGTTCGGGGCGCACTGGGCGTCGCTTGGCCAATGAGCCTGCGAGCAGCCCTGCGCGCCGCGTTCGCGGGGCGCAGCACTGCCGGGCCGGACTGCTTCGGCTGCGTGTATTTCTGTGACGATCCCCAGCGGATCGAGGCGGAACTGCCGGGGCTGACGGTGCTCTCCTCGGGCCATGCCTCGGTCCGCGCGCGCGACGGCCTCTGCCTCGCGCACCGGCGGATTGTGAATGGCCGCCGTCGTTGTATCGACTTCGCCGCCCGTTGACGCGGGGCACGCGCGGCACCATTGACACGCCGTGCGACAAGCCTAGACCTATCGGCATGGAACGGCCCACCCTGCGCCAGCTCGAAGCGCTCGACGCCATCGCGCGCGAGGGCAGTTTCCGCGCCGCCGCGCGGGCGCTCGGCATTTCGCAGGTGGCGGTCAGCGACCATATCAAGCAGTTGGAGGCGCGGCTCGGCGTCAGCCTGTTTACGCGCGCGCGCGGCGGCAAGGCGACGATCTCGCCGGCCGGCACCGCCGCGCTGGCGCGGGCACGCATCATCCTGGCCGATTGCGATGCGCTGGTGCTGGCGATGGACGATCACCGCCGCACCGGCGATCCGGCCGAGGCGCCGGCCGCGGCGCTGCCGGCCCTCGTGCCGGCGCAGCCCGCATTGCCGGAGGAGCCGGCCGAGGCGCCGGATGCGCCCTGGGCGCCGGTGGAGAAGCAGGACCAGCCCATCCTCATCGGCACGCATCCTTCCATCATCACGCGCTTTCAGAGCAAGCTCGCGGCCTTTGAGGATGCCTTCCCGCATCGGCCGGTTTCCATCGACTTCAACTGCTATGTCGCGGACCGGGTGGCACTGGCGCTCTCCGAAGGGCGCATGACCATGGCCTATTTCTACGCACTGGGCGCTACGCGGGTCTTTCCATCCGATTATCTCTGGAGCGAGCGCTGGTCGCTCTATGTCGGCCGCGATCATCCGCTCGCCCGCGCCGAGTTCGTGGGGCGGGACGATCTTGCCGGTGAGCCGCTGCTTGGCTTCTCACCCGCCAATCGGCTGCGGCCGCTGGTTGATGCCTGCCTTTCCGGGGCCGGGCTGGGGGCCATGCCGACGGCCCTCCAAACGGACGATTACGGCCAGCTTGCCGAGCGTGCGCGCGAGGGTGGAGGCATTCTGCCCCTGTTCGGCGCGGCGGCGGCGCGCATCGGCGCGAGCCCCGGCCTTAAGCGATTGCCCTTCGTCGACCCCATTCCCGCCATCGAAGTGCGGCGCGTGGTCCACGCTGATTTCGCGGAGGATGACGAAGTGCAGGCGCTGGTCGCAACGCTGCAATAAAGGCACGGCACAGCTCTTGGAGCCTTCAAAGTCTTGACAGGCTGTGGGGGCGGGCAGACCTTCGCGGGCAAAGTCAACGATGGGAGAGAATCGGCATGTGCGACAATGACATCAATCCTGGCGTGATGGAGGATTGGAGCCTCACGCGCCGGAGCTTCATGAAGACCGGCGCACTGGCCGCCGGTTTTGCCGCAAGCGCCGCAGCGGCGGCGGAGACCGTCGTCGAGAAGGACGTCACGATCAAGACGCCGGACGGCACTTGCGATGCTGCGCTGATCTATCCCTCCGGTGCGGGGACATGGCCCGCCGTCATCATGTGGCCGGACATCCTCGGCCTGCGCCCGGTGTTCCGCGACATGGGCAAGCGCCTCGCCGCGCAGGGCTATGTGGTGCTGGTGCCCAATCCCTTCTACCGCAGCAAGAAGGCGCCAGTCATGGAAGGCTCGGTGGACTTTTCCAATCGCGAGGCGATGCAGACGCTGTTCGGCTACCGCAACGCCATCACCGACGACGGCATCGACAAGGATACGGTTGCGCTGATCGGCTTCCTCGATGCGCAGCCGCAGGTCGCCAAGGGCAAGAAGGCCGGCGTGCAGGGCTATTGCATGAGCGGACCCTTCACCTTCCGCGCGGCGGCGGCCATGCCCGACCGCATCGGCGCGGCCGCCAGCTTCCATGGCGGCGGGCTCGTCACCAAGGAAGCGAGCAGCCCGCATCTGCTGATCCCCAAGGCCAAGGCCGCCTTCCTCGTGGCCATTGCCCAGAATGACGACCAGCGCGAGCCCGATGCCAAGACCGTGCTCAAGGATGCCTTCGCGGCCGCCGGCAAGACGGCAACGGTGGAAGTCTACCCGGCCGACCACGGCTGGACCGTGCCGGGCAGCCAGGCTTATAATGAGCCGGCGGCCGAGAAGGCCTGGGCAGAGCTGACCAAGCTCTACAAGGCGAAGCTGGTGTAGAGCGGGCAGGCGGTCCGGGAGCCGGCGGAAAATTGCACTTCCCGCCGGCTTGGCCTAAGACGCCGGCCCGAGCCCGGGCCGTCCGCGGATCCTTGCCGATTCGCGCCGCCGGTGCATTGATTTTCAGGTCGCTTTTCAGAGTAGGCACAAGCACATGGCCCGTCGCCGTCAAATCTACGAGGGCAAGGCGAAGATCCTCTATGAGGGTCCCGAGCCCGGCACGCTGATCCAGTATTTCAAGGATGACGCGACGGCGTTCAATGCGCAGAAAAAGGGCACGATCTCGGGCAAGGGCGTGCTCAACAACCGCATCTCCGAGCATGTGTTCACCATGCTGGGGCAGATCGGGGTGCCCACGCACTTCATCCGCCGCCTCAACATGCGCGAGCAGCTCATCCGGCAAGTCGAGATCGTGCCGCTCGAGGTGATTGTGCGCAATGTCGCGGCCGGCTCGCTCTCCAAGCGGCTGGGCATCGAGGAAGGCACGCAACTGCCGCGCACGCTCATCGAATATTGCCTCAAGGACGATGCACTGGGCGATCCGCTGGTGACGGAGGAGCATATCGCCTGCTTCGGCTGGGCCAATCAGGATGAGCTGCACGACATCGCGGACATGGCGATCCGCGTAAACGATTTCATGGCCGGGCTGTTCGCCGGCATCGGCATCCGCCTGATTGACTTCAAGCTGGAGTTCGGCCGCATCTGGGACGGCGATTATTCGCGCATCATCCTGGCCGACGAGATCAGCCCGGACAACTGCCGCCTGTGGGATGCGGCGACGGGCGAGAAGCTGGACAAGGACCGCTTCCGCCGCGATCTGGGCGGTGAGGTGGAGGCCTATCAGGAAGTCGCGCGGCGGCTCGGCCTGATGCCGGAGGGCACCGACACCACCGTGCTCGACATGGAAACCCATCGCAAGAAGCGCGATCTCTAAGGGGCGTTCGCTCCTACGATAGCTGATCGCAAACGCCGAGGCCGCCGGTCGCGCTGCTCTTTGCCGGCGATGCGCGAGATGTCCCGTTTCGCGGAGCGGGGCAGGCGCGGGCGGGCCCGGCGCTTCGCTGGCAGTCATCATGCCGGGTTTCTGGCACGCGCAAATAGATGGTCAGGGCATCCGGCATGTATGGCCGGGCCTTCTTTCCAGCCCGCGCGCGGGGGCAGATAGGTCGCCGGCGTGCTCAGGGCGCGGCGAGCGTGGAATAGTCGATGCGGATGCGCACCCATGAGCCGACCATAGGCCGGCCGTTGACGCGCGGCGGCAGCACCATGAACTGCCAGGCCGCGTCGCGTACGGCCTTGGCGAAGCCCGAGCCCAAGGGCGACTCCCCGATCGTGTAGCAATCCTCCACGCGATAGCGCTCGGCCGTGCGGCAGGCGATCAGGCCCCAGCCCTTGCGCGGCGCATGCGCGGGCACATAAGTGCGCAGCTCCGCGTCCGTGGGCGGGCGATACCAATCCGCCTCATAGAGGACAGCGCCGCCCGGCCCAGCGCCTGGACCCTGCACAGCCTTGCTATCCCCCTGCCGTCCGGCATCGGCAAAGGCGGGACGTTGGGAGGCCATGCGGCCGATATTGCTGGCCGCGAAATCCCGGCTGCTCATCTGGATGAAGGGCATTTGCAGATCGTTGGGCGGCAGAGGCGGAGTCGGCGCCGGTGGCGGAGGTTCGACGGGCGTCTCCGGCGCGGCGCGCCTTTGCGTCTCGCGCGTCTCGCTCTGCTGGCGCACGGTCTCGGCATCCTCCACGCCTTGACGGGCCGCGGGCAGGAAGAAGGTTTTGAGGCCTTGCTGCGCCAGGTTCACGACCGGTGCTTCCTTGCGGAGCATCAGCAGCGCGAAGATGCCCAGATGCAGCGCCACGGCCAATGCCCAGGCGATGCGGCTCGGGCGGTGTCGCGCCGCGTAGCGATCCGGCCGGGG
>DASRXY010000185.1:0-7315 GCA_035654035.1 Sphingobium sp.
ACATGGCGAGGCCCCGCGCCACCGGCTCGCAGCAGGCGTAGCGCCCATATTCGCGCGGCACCTTGGGGTCGTAGGTCCACAGCCTTTTGCCGGTGCGCGCATCATAAGCGATGGTGATGTTCCAGGGCAGTGTGTTGTAGAGCACGCCGTCCGCATAGAGCGGCGTCGCTTCCACGCCCCGAAAGGTATCCAGCTCGTCATACCAGGCAATGCCCAGCCGGCTCACATTGCTGGCGTCGATCTGGGTGAGCGGGGAGTAGCGCTGCGCATCATAAGTGCGCCCGTCATGCAGCCAGTCGGCGCCATCCTGCCCCTGCGCGGCCATGCGCGCGCTATCCACGGCGGCGGGACCGGAGCCCGTATCCGCCGTGGCGAGGCCGAGGCAGGACAGGGCGGCGAATGTGGTCACGACAGGCGCCGAAAGGCGCCGCCAGGAAGAGGTGCGCATAGACTGCTATTCCTTGGGCGGTTCGGCGATCGGCTGGCTGCCGTCGGCGAGGCGACCGATCTTGCGCCATTGCTCCTGCGCAGCGCTGCCGGGCGGGCCGGCATACGCGCCCACTTCGTCCATCTCCGGCTTGAAGACCTTGCCGGTCACCGGATTGGGATAGTGGAACGGCGCGATATAATAAGCCGGATAGGTGAGATAGACCGTGGAAGGCGGCAGATCCGGCGGCGGATCGAACTTGTCCGGCCAGGTGTTGTTGAGCGCGTTTTTGCCCCAGCCTTCCCAATTGGTGTACATGGTGAAGGGGCCGGAGAGGCGGCTGATCTTCCAGACGCCGTTTTCCTTGCGATATTCGTTCTCGTAGAGCGGCAGGCCCCAGCCGGCATTGCTCATCACCCAGGCCCGCGAGCGGATCCAGCCGGTCTTTCCGTCCGTGCCGATGTCGGGAATGGTCTGGAATTGCATGTGGTTGGCGAGCAGGCCGGGCTTGGCGCCATCCGGGCCGAACGCGGTCTGCATATATTCAAGCACGCGCTTCTTGCCCAGGAACAGGCCCTTACCGCCAATCTCCAGCGTCGCATCCTCGGTGAACAGCTCGGAGAGCTGGACCCACTGGCCTTTGTCGACGAAATAGCCGTAGAGGCGCTGGAGCCGTTCGATCTGGTTGAGCCCCTCCAGCCGTTCGATGCGCTGGTCGAGCGCATCCAACTTCTCCGCGGCGGTCTGGGCCTGAGCAGGCACTGCGCTCGCCAGCCCGATTCCAGCCAGGGCTCCCAGCAACACAGTCGTGTTCTTTTGGGTCAGGGTCTTCATGCCGATCACAGCCATCACTTCCTTCCCACCACGTCGTCGGCGGGCTGCGGCAAGTCCTTGAGCGGCTTGCCCGTCACCGGATGATCGAAATTGAAGGGCGGAATATAAGCGGCCGGGAACGACCGATAGACCTCGCTGGGCGGTGCATCGGGCGGGAACAGCGCGCTCGGACCCTCCATAGGCAGCGCGGACTTCATGAAGCCGCCGTCATAGTCGGTCTGTGCGGTCACATAGAAATGGAGCCGCGCGATCTTCCAGACGCCGCCTTCCTTCACATAATCGGCATTGGTGATACCAACGCCCCAGATGCCGTTGGCGCCGGGCGTAGCGAGTTGCATCATGCCCTGCCAGCGACCCGTCGCCGTCTTGCCGTCCGGTGCCACCACCACATAGGGCTGCAGCATCATGTGCGTGTTGAGATAACCGCGCGCAAGGCCCTGCGGGCCGAACAGCAGCATGGCGCGCTGGATGCGGGCGGGCCCCACATAGACGCCGCGCTGGCCATATTCAAAGCTGCCCTTGGCGCTGAACAGCGCCGCCGCCTGATCCCACAGGCCCTTGTCGAAATAATAGCCATAGGTGGCCTGGAGGTTCTCGATGGCGTCCTGATCCTCCAGCAGCGTAACGCGCTGCTCGTAGGCCTCCAGCCGCTGCCGCAAACCGGCGTCGTCCTGCGCCGCGAGCGGCGAAAGGGCCAGCGGCGCGGCGAGGCCGAGCAACAAGGCTCCGGCGATGATTGCGCGCATGGTCATTTCCGCGCCTCCCCTACACTCTTGCCTGTCACCGGATTGGGCGCCCGGAACGGGGGCACCTGCGGCTCCGGGAACGGCCGGTCAGTCGTGGTGGACGGCCGATCGGGCGGGAAGTCCCGCGCAGTCTGGCTCTGCGTGAGCCCCTCGCCCGGCTGGAGCCGCGCCCAGCCCTTCGCATAAGGCGCCACGAAATTCACATGGAGCCGCAGCGCACGGATTTTCCAGACGCCACCTTCCTTCACATAATCATTCTCATAGATGCCATCGCGCCACTCGGCATGCTTCTTATATTGGCCGAGCATGCCGAGATCGCGCCAGCGCGCCGTCGCTGTCGCTCCATCCGCCGAGACGCTGACCACCGGCTGGAGCGTCACCCATTCGTTGAGCTGGCCGTAGATGAGGCCTTGCTGGCCGCCATGCAGCTTCATCAAATAATCGCGAATACGCGCCTTGCCGACATAGACGCCATCCATGCCAATCTCGATGGTGCCATTGTCGGCGAAAAGGTCCGCTGCCTCGTCCCACAGGCCGCGGTCGACATAGAAGCCGAAGGCGCGCTGCAATTTCTTGACCGCCCGCGCCGCCTCCAGCTTCTCGACGCGCGTGGTGAGCGCATCGATTTGTGCATCGAGTGTCTGCGCTGGTGCCGGCATGGCGGCCAGCATGAGCCCGGCCAGCGCGAGTGACGACGCCAGCCCTCTCACTGCGCCGCTCCGATGGGGATAGCCTTCATCACGAACGGGCCGGGGTCCTTGTCGCGCAGTTCCGGGTCGAACATGTAGTTAATCATGCCGCTCACGGCATAAGCGGTGTCACCGACATGGGTGACCGAGGCCGGCCCCTGGAAGGCGTCGCTCAGCACCGTCACCGCCACATCGTCGCCCGTGATGGTGAGCAGCGCGATGCGGTTGTTGCCGGTCTCCGCCTGGAGCAGCTTATTGTCCTTGTAGGGCCGCAGCCCGTCCGGTCCCTTGAGCGGCGCGGAGACGTTGAGCGTCGTCAGGCTCTGATAATTGCCGCTCGCGTCGCGATTGACGCGCAGGAAGGTGTTGGCGCGCGTGTTGTTGACGTAAAGCGTGTTGTCGGCAGAGAAGGCGATGCCGTCCACGCCGTTGAGCGCGGCATCCTGCACTTCCAGCTTCACCTCCCTGGCGCCCGGCGCGATGCTGAAGATGCGCCCACCGGCCGTCTCGGCGATATAGACCTTGCCATCATGCCCTACGGCGATGTCGTTGCAGGTCGCGTTCGGTCCCGGGAGCACATAGCGCGCCTTGAACGCGCCGGACGTGAGATCGAAGGCGATCGCGGCGGAATCGCCGCTTGAGCCGGGCCCGAAGCCGGGGATGGAGCAGACCCAGAGCGTGTTGCTCGCATCATGCGCCAGAACACCCAGCAACTGCTTGATCTGGTTGGTGGCGTCCGGCCTGATCCAGGCCACGGCCCGGTCGCTCCCGGCCGGGGCGCGGAAGACAATACCCTTGGTGCTGCCGGCGTAGAGATTGCCCGCCGCATCGGCACTGATGCTCTCGGTAAAGACCTTCGTGTCGTCGATGAGCACGTCCTTGCCGGCCGCGCTGGCAGCGCCGGGCAACGCCGCAAGAGCCATGCCCGGGACGAGGAGCCGGGCGAGTGTGCGTCTGGTCATGGTCACGGTCTTGGTCCTCTCGGTTCCGGCCAGGGCGGCGGCATGAGATAGGGCAGTTCGGTGGCAATGGTCTCGACCCGCGCGATTGCCCCGCCCTCGATCTTGAAGACGGACATGAAGCCGACGCTGCGCGGATAGGTCGCTTCCGCCTTGTAGCTCTTGCCGTCTGTGGCGGTGAATTCGGTTCGCTCGGCCGGCAGGTCGCGCGTGCCGGTGGCCACCACGAGGCCGCGCGTGGCATCATAGGCCACGATGCGACGGCGCACGCCCTCGAACTCGCCGAACAGGCCGCGCGCGAAGCTGGTTGCGCAGTCACCTGTTTCGCGGCCCGTGGCAGGCAGGTTGCCGGTCATTGGCACGCCGTTTTCGATGAGCCGGCAGCCCTTGGCGAAGGCTGGCGCCGGGCCGCCCCCGCCCTGCGCATCGAAGAAGGCGTGAACGAGCCCCCGCATCACCGCGCGCGGCGTCTCCTTGCCCTTGGCGACGGGTGCGGCGAAGGCGGGATCGGAGCGGAAGGTCAGTGGGTCACCGAAGGGCGGACGGCCCTGCTTGCGGCGTGTGAGTGCGGCGACGCGCGCGATGCGGTCGCCCCGCGCGGTCAACTCCAGCGCATGGAAGGCAGGCTGGCCATGCTCGTCCAGGGAGCCCAGCCAGACGACCTTGCCCGCTTCGGCATCCGCCACGATCAACGGCGCAGGGCCGTGCGCCGTGGCGGTCGCCCAGGTGCCGTCGCCGACCATGATAGGAACGCCATTCTCCGCAAAGCGCACGCGCTGTGCCCAGGGCAGCGAGGCGCCGTCCTGCCGCACCTGCGCATCCACATAGCGCCGCGCCAGATCGGTGAGGCAGGCCGTATCGCAAGGCTGTGGCCGCCCTTCGCGCGGCGGCACCATGAGCGGCACCGATCCGAACGGCCGCAGCAGCGGCTTGGGCGCTTCCTCCGGCGTGGGAGTCTGCGCCATGGCGGGGAGCGCCAGCGCCGCCAGCGAAAGGCCCAGGACGGCGCGCCGCGTCTTCTCCATAGCCCGCCTCACTGTCCCAGCTCCGAATATTGCCGCCCGTCCGCCCAGGGATTGTGCATGGCATAGGGCACATAGGTGAAGACGGTCTCGATGCGCTGGATAGCGCCATCCTTCACACGGAAGGCCTCCAGCAGCGTGATGGAGTTGGGCCATTTGAGCGCCGTCTTCATCTCGCCGCCATTGCCGATGGGGTAATGATCGAAGCTGTTGTCATGATCGAAAAAGCCCGAGGCGACGACGATTCCCCGCTCGGTATCGACCAGCGGGAAACGCCGCTCGCGCACGCGCTTGTTGATGTAATAGAGGCCAAGCAGGAACTGATTGCGGCAGCCCGCCGCGATGGCCGCGGCATTGCCGCCGCCTCCGCCCGGCGGCGGCGCGGTGGTGCTGATGCCGTTCTCCAGCCGCCCGCAATCCTGTGTGAAGGGTGCGAAGACCATGCCGTCATTGCGCTCGACCGTGTTGAAATAGCTCTGCGCCACCGCGATCAGCCGCTCGCGCGAACGCCGCTCAATGGGTGGCAGCACCTGCTGGAACTCGGGATCGTGCGTCACCTTGTCGATGGGGCCGAAGGGAGCGGGCAGGCCGGTGTTGCGGTGAACGACCGTCTCCACCTGATCGATCAAACCGCCCGAGACGCGGATGCGCATGGCGTAATAAGCGGGTTCGCCATGCTCCCAGACGACGCCGAACCACGCGGCATTACCTGTTTCGGCATCCGCCACCTCCAGCGCATCCGGCGCGACCTTGCTCACCGATTTCCACAGGCCCTTGCCCATGGGAATGATCACATTGTTTTCGGTGAAGCGCACATGGCGCGCGAGCGGCGCGGCCTTGGGGTCCTGCTTTGCCAGCGCGTCCATATATTGGCGCTGCTTGGCGATCAGGCAGTCGCGATCGCAACTGAGCGTGAGCACAGCGCTCGGCTGGCCGGGAAGCTGCGCGACCGCGGGCGTCGTTCCAAGCCCCGCCACGAAGACACTGGCCAGCATGGCACCCGCCGCCCATGATCCTCGAAGCCGCATCATCGATCCTCCCCCACATCCGCGATCAACCTCGTCTCCGCGCCGCCGGTCTTTGCCATCGCGCCGGTCGCGGATTCGGGCGGACAATATGACGAGCGCGCGCGGTTTGTCACGCATGCGCCACGATTTTTGTCTTCAAGCTAATATTTAGCGGGCTAACCTAAATGCTGGCCACCTCCGACCATGAAGCGTTACAGATAGGAATCCGCCGATATTCGTTTGACCGCACCCCCGCGCCTGTGGCAATCGCGCCCTCCGCGCGGGTGTAGCTCAATGGTAGAGCAGCAGCTTCCCAAGCTGACGACGGGGGTTCGATTCCCCTCACCCGCTCCATTTCCCTGTCCATCGACGCTCGCATTCGTCTAGACAGCCCCCTAAAATCCAAGGTATTTAGCGGTTATCAGGCCGCAAGCGTTCACCCGCGTTCGCATTCAGCCACCAGCCGTTGGGGGTATGATTGGGGGGTATATGCAAAATGGCCAAGTCGATACCCCCACGCTTGGGGGTATATTGGGGGTATAGACCCCGGAAAGGCTGGCAATCCCGTGGCTTTGACCGATGTGACAATTCGCAATGCCAAGCCCGGCGCAAAGGCGATCAAGCTGGCGGACGGCGGTGGGATGTTCCTTCTCATCACGCCAGCTGGGGGCAAGCTCTGGCGGCTCAAATATCGCGTCGAGGGCCGAGAGAAGCTGTTGGCCATCGGAAGCTATCCCGAGATTGGCTTGGGCGAGGCGCGGCGACGCCGGGAGGAAGCGCGGGAACTGATTGCGCTCGGCAAAGATCCCTCGCGTGAAAAGCAGCGTGACAAGCTGCGCGCGCGCATACAGGCGGCGGATACGTTCCAAGCGATCTGCAACGAATATTGTGAGAAGCGGAAGCGCGACGGCGCCAAGGGCTGGGCACCAGCGACCGCAACCCGGAGTGAATATCTGCTGTCTCTCGTTTGCGGGTCCATCGGCAAATTGCCCATTGGCGAGATTGAACCGGCGGACATTCTGGCTGCCATTCGCAGGATAGAAGGCAAGGGAAAGCTGGAAAGTGCCCGGCGCAGCCTGCAACTGGCTGGCGCGGTGTTTCGCTATGCGGTTGCCACGGCGCGGTTGGCATCAGACCCCACCCGTGATTTGCGCGGCGCGCTTACCGCGCCAACGGTTACGCATTACGGCGCAATCACCGATGCAAAGAAGGCGGGCGAACTGCTGCGCGCCATCGACGATTATGACGGCAGCGGCACAACCAAGCTGGCCCTGCAAATCGCGCCGCATGTCTTTGTTCGCCCGGGCGAACTGCGCCATGCCGAATGGAGCGAAATCGACCTGGATGGCGCGCTTTGGATCATCCCGGCGGGCAAGATGAAGATGCGCAAGGCCCATCACGTTCCGCTATCCCGTCAAGCTGTGGGCCTTTTTCGTGAGCTATGGGCTGCCACCGGTCCTGATGGGTATGTATTCCCTTCGATCCGCACGCGGACGCGCCCGATGAGCGAAAACACCATCAATGCTGGGTTGCGGCGGCTGGGCTATGCCAGCGACGAGATGACGGCGCACGGCTTCCGGGCGATGGCGTCAACGCTGCTCAATGAAAGCGGCAAGTGGAACCCGGACGCA
>DASRXY010000186.1:0-3874 GCA_035654035.1 Sphingobium sp.
CGGCGACATGCTCCAGCGCCTCACCAACCATGTGCTGCCCTCGACCAGCCACCGCGTGGTTAATCCACCGCCGGCGCGGCGGCATATCCCGCGCTATTCCATGCCCTTCTTCCTGCATCTCGCGCCGCAGGTGCTGATCGAGGCGCTGCCCGGCTGCGTCACCGTAGACAATCCCGTGCGCGAGCCGCCGATCACCGCGCACGCCTATCTGCAGCAGCGGCTGCGCGAGATCGGCCTCATCGCATGACCATCGTCGCGGCGAAGCGGTATCGCGACGGTCAGTGCGTGGATGAGACGGTGCTGGGCGCCGGCGCGCCGTGCCGGCCGCCGGAGGAGGGCGAGTTCGTCTGGATCGGTCTCGCCGAGCCGCAGCCCGAGGAGCTGGATCAGGTTGCCGCCTGCTTCGGCCTGCATCCGCTGGCGGTGGAGGACGCACAGAATCACCGACAGCTCCCCAAGGTCGAGCAATATGGCGACCAGCTCTTCGTCGTGCTGCGCACGGCGCATCTCGAAGATGAGCGCATTGCCTACGGGCAGACCGCCCTGTTCCTGGGGCCGGGCTTCATCGTCTCGGTGCGGCACGGCTCGCAGCGCGCGCACAGCGATCTGCGCGCCCATCTGGAAGCCGCGCCGAGCGCGCTCGCCCAGGGGCCGGACTATGTGCTCCACGCTATCATGGATTTCATCGTGGATGGTTATTTCCCTATCGTCGAGCAGTTCGAGGACGAGGCGCTGGCCATGGAGACCACGGCGGGCGACCGTTTCCTCGACCGCGCCTCGATCCTGCGCATCTTCTCGATCCGGCGCGAAGTGGTGCGCTTCCAGCGCGTGCTCGGCGTGATGACCGATGTGGCGGCGCGCCTCGCCAATGTCTCTACGCCGCAGATTGACGCCGACATGCGGCCTTATTTCCGCGATGTGTACGATCATGTGGTGCGCGCCGAATATCGGCTCGGCGGCCTGCGCGACATCCTCGCCTCGGTGGTGGAGATCAGCAATGTGCTGGAGATGCAGCGCCAGGGCGAAACAACGCGCCGCCTCGCCGCCTGGGCCGGCCTGCTCGCCGTCCCCACCGCCATTGCCGGCATCTACGGCATGAACTTCCGTTTCATGCCGGAGCTGGAGTGGCGCTACGGCTATTTCGGCGTGCTCGGGCTGATGGGAGCGGTCTGTTCGTTTCTCTACTGGCGGTTCCGGCGCTCGGGCTGGCTGTAGGAAGAGGGGTCGCGCAGAGGCACAGAGGGGATTTTTGTCCACGCGCAGACGCAGAGGCATGAGAGACAGGCGCGCCGCCGCGCCATTCTCCATCCCTCCGCGCCACCGCGCTTTGCGTCTCAAACCCTCTTAACCCTGCGCTTCCGGGCGACCCACCCACTCACGCCGCCAGGGTCGACGTATCGTCATAGAGTTCGCGCGAGAGATCGGCGCGCATGTCCATCTCTCCGGCGTCCTCGTAGAGTATGGTCAGCACGTCTTCGCCGCGCCCCTTGCTGTGGATACGGGCGAAATCACCGGTCGGACGGAAGCCGAGCTTGCGTAGGACACGGCCGGAAGCCGGATTGTCCACGGCATGCCGGGCGCGGATCCGCTGGTGGCCCAGCGCGCGGCCGGCATGGACGAGCGCTCTCGCCGCCTCGGTGGCGAAGCCCAGCCCCCAATAAGGCCGCGCGATCCAATAGCCCAGCTCCACGCCCTCGCCATCCTCGGCGGGCGTCAGGCCGCAGCCGCCGACGAGGCGCGGCAGACCCTGCGTGCGCGAAAAGACGAGCAGTTGCGGATGGCGCGGATCGCGCGGCCGCGCGAGATAGGCCTGCGCGTCGTCGGATGCATAAGGGAAGGGCACGCGCGCGAGATTGCGCGTCAGGCCTTCGTCGTTGAGCGCGGCGGCCAGCATGGCGGCATCTTCCTGCCAGCCTGGCCGCAGCAACAGTCTTGAAGTGCGAGCGAACATTGTCGGTCTCTCCCTTGCCGCACGGCTATGCCGCGCTTTGGTGACGCCTTGACGACAGCGCCTCGACGGCTTTGCGATTGCGTGTGCGGCAAGCGCGTCGGGGGCCGGGTCGGTTCCAAGGGAGGCAACAAAAAAGGGAGGAGGGGCGACCCCTTCTCCCTTGGCTTTGCTGGAGTGCCGGAAGCCCGGCCTACCAAGGGATCGCCCCGCTGGACGATCCCTGTGATCGTCCGATTATTCGGCCGCTTCCGCCATAGCGTCGACCGACACGAATTTGCGGCCGAGCTTGCCGTCGTGGAACACCACGCGACCCGCAGAGAGCGCAAAAAGCGTGTGATCCTTGCCGATGCCGACGTTGCGGCCCGGGTAGAACTTCGTGCCGCGCTGGCGCACGATGATGTTGCCGCCGATCACGTCCTGACCGCCGAACTTCTTCACGCCCAGGCGCTTGGACTCGGAATCGCGACCGTTGCGCGACGAACCGCCAGCTTTCTTATGTGCCATGGTCTAAACTCCTCGAATCTTCTCTGGCGCTCAGGCTTCCGCCGCGGCCGGCTCGGCCTTCTTGGCGGCGGCCTTCTTCTTCGGCGTTTCGCCGCCGATCGAAACGATCTTGAGGATCGTCAGGCTCTGGCGATGGCCGTTGCGGCGGCGATAATTGTGCCGGCGGCGCTTCTTGAACACAATAACCTTTTCGCCGCGCGCCTGCGCCACGATCTCGGCCGAGACGGTGAGGCCCTTGGCATCCTTGATCTCGGTGCCGTCGCCCGCGAGCAGCACATCGCCGAGCACGACGGTATCGCCGGCTTCGCCAGCCAGCTTCTCAACGGCGATCTTGTCTCCGGCGGCGACGCGATACTGCTTGCCGCCCGTGCGCACGACTGCGAACATGGGCCCTACTTCTTTCGATCATCAATTGCTTGGCGCAGGCGTCATGGCGCAGCCATAGCCGCCAGCACGGGAAAGGGCCCCTTAGTGGGCATGGCCGAGTCTGTCAACGGCGCAAATCCTGCGAATGGCCCGCTCCGCTGCGATAGGTCCGGTGAGCCGGCGCGCGTGTGCGGCCCCGGCAATGGAACGTGGTGCCCATCGGCGCCGTTCATGCCAGCGCAAGGGCCGGCGGGGAACAAGGTCGGTCATGGCCACGGCCAACCGGATTTTTCGACGAAGGAGACCATCATGAATGCCAGGCAGATTTGCGCCGCCCTGCTGATCGGGGCCCTGAGCGCGCCGGGCCTCCACGCCGCGACCACCCTGAGCAAGGGCGAGCGGGAGCGGGTGGCGCGCGCCGCACCGCGCGACCGGGCGGAGCTGCGCTCCTGCCTCATCGAGCGCAAGAAGGGGCAGAAGAAGGGCACCGTGATCGGCGCGGCCGGCGCTGGTGGCGGCACGGCGGTCGCCGGCGGCAATCTGGGCGAATCGCTGCTTGGCGCCGGCGTTGGAGCCTTGGCGGGCAACCTCATCGGCAAGGAAGCCGCGACCAGCCGCCGCTGCCGTACGCTGCTGGAGCGCAACCGTTGACATGCGCCGGTCCGCGCACAGGCGCCGGGAGGCGTTGAACCACTGCGCGGGCCGCCCTACATCCGACCGATCATGATTCGCCGCGCCGCCGCCTTCCTCGCTTTGTTCGCCATGGGCGCGCTCGACGTCCATGCGCAGACGGCGCGGCCCTTTCCCTCGCTCGCCAAGCGGCCGGTGGAAGCGGTCGACCGCTTCGCCGAACCGGCGGCGCCTGCGGCAGTGCAGCCGGCGGCGCCCGACCCGACGCTGGCACAAACAGTGGAACGGTTGCGCGCCAGCGCCGCCGAGGCCGACAGCGCTTTCCAGGCCCAGATCGGCCGCAGCCGCGCTGCCGTTCAGGCCGCCGGCGGCGCCGCGCCGGTGAGCGAGGCCTGGGTCGCGGCGGAGATGGCGATCAGCACC
>DASRXY010000187.1:0-6447 GCA_035654035.1 Sphingobium sp.
GAGACGGGCGACGCTGTGCCGGGTGCCTCGCAGGGCTTCACGGCCCGGCGCAATGACGACGCGATCGCCACCAAGGCCGATCTCATCGCCAATCTGGCGCGTTGCGCCGCGCAAGTCGTCGATGCGCGCGGCGGCGCCCGCTTCCGGGGCGAGGCAGCAGAGCCGCGCCCGGGCATGGCGGCGGGGCATATCCCCGGCTCCGTCAACCTTCCCACTGACCAGTTGCTCGACGCGCAGGGGCTGTGGAAGCGCGGCCCGGCGCTGGAGGCAGCCTTCGCGCAGGCGGGCGTCGAGCTGGGCAAGCCCCTCGTCATGAGCTGCGGCAGCGGCGTCACGGCCTGCAATCTGCTCTTTGGCGCCGCTCTGCTCGGCAAGACGGACGTTACCATCTATGACGGGAGCTGGTCGGAATGGGGCATGGACCCCGACACTCCCAAGGCAAAAGGCCCGGCATGAGCGACAGCGACAAACGCACGGATACGGACGGCACCCCCCTCACCCCCGCCACGCGCCTCGTCCAGGCGGGGCGGCGCGCGGAATGGGCGGCGATCCCGGGCCAGCCGGGCGGTATCGTTAGCCCCCCGGTCTGGCGCGCATCGACCATTCTCTATGACGATGTCGCCCATCTGCGCGCCGCCGAGGGCGATACGCACCATCGGCTCTTTTATGGTCGCCGCGGGACGCCCACGAGCTGGAGCCTGGCCGAAGCGATCACGCAGATGGAACCGGAAGCGGCCGGCACGCAGCTTTTCCCCTCCGGCGTGGCCGCCATCGTCACGGCTTTGCTCGCCGTGCTCAAGCCGGGCGATGAGCTGCTCATGGTCGACAGCGCCTATGGCCCCACGCGCGCTTTCTGCGACGGCATGCTGGCCGAGATCGGCGTGACGACGCGCTATTATGATCCGCTGATCGGCGGCGAGCTCGAGTCGCTGTGCAGCGCGCGCACTCGGGCCATCTTCCTGGAGAGCCCCGGCAGCCTCACCTTCGAGGTGCAGGACGTGCCGGCCATTGTCGCCGTGGCGAAGGCGCGGGGCATCGTGACGCTCATCGACAATACCTGGGCGACGCCGCTGCTCCTGCCGGCGCTGGGGCTTGGCGTCGACATCTCCATTCTTGCCTGCACCAAATATATCGTCGGCCATAGCGACGTCATGCTGGGCTCCGTCACCGCCACGGCGGCATATTGGCCAGCCGTGCGCAAGCGCGCTTATGCGCTGGGCCAGATGGCGAGCCCGGACGATGCCTGGCTCGGCGCGCGCGGTCTACGCACGCTGGACGTGCGCCTGCGGCACCAGGGCGCCAGCGCGCTTGCCGTTGCGCATTGGCTGGAGCGCCGGCCGGAAGTGCGCCGCGTCCTCCACCCGGCCCTGCCCTCCTGCCCGGGCCATGCGGCCTGGGCCCGCGATTTCGCCGGCACCTCGGGCCTGTTCGCCATCGAGCTGGACGGCGGCAGCGACGCGGCGCGCGCGGCCTTCATCGATGCGCTCGCCCTGTTTGGCATCGGCTATAGCTGGGGCGGCTTCGAGAGCCTGGCCCTGCCGGTCGATCCGGCTCCGCTGCGCAGCGCCGCGCGGTGGCAGGGGCGCGGACCGCTGGTACGATTCAACATCGGGCTGGAAGACCCGAACGACCTGATCGCTGATCTGGAGCAAGCCCTGACCCACTGGCGCGCCGCGGCCTGAGACGCGTCCGAGGCGTTGCGCAGTCGCAACAATATGGCGCGATGCGGCATCGATTTGTCGATTATACTTGTGCAACGCAGCATCCGCCGGCACCTTGCGTTCGTCAGCTGGGCAAGTCCGCGCGACCGCATCGCGGAAAAGGAAGCGGCCCCAGCAAACGCAGGCGGGACGATCGCGAAATCCACTGAATAAGGGATATTCTTATGCGTAAGTCCATTCTCGGCCTCTCGGCCCTGTCTCTCTTTGCCGTCTCGGCGCCCGCGCTGGCGCAGGACGATGCGGCTTCGGCCAGCCCCATCACCATTTCCGGCAGTGTCGGTCTGGTGTCCGACTATCGGTTCCGCGGTTTCGCCCAGTCGAGCGAAAATGCCGCGATCCAGGGCGGCATCACCGTCTCTCACGACAGTGGCTTCTACGCCGGCACCTGGGGCTCCAGCGTCACGTTCGCGGGCGGTGCGGAAGTCGATCTGTTCGCGGGATATTCCAAGGAAATCGCCCCTGGTGTCACCGCTGATGTCGGCCTGCTCTATTATCTCTATCCCAAGCATGGCGGCGGCGACACGGACTTCTTCGAGCCCTATGCCAGTCTGACCGGCGCCATCGGCCCGGCGACGCTCAAGGTCGGCGTCAACTATGCCTGGGCGCAGGACGCGCTGGTGAGCCTGAAGGACGGCAGCAAGGCCTCGGCGCTCTACCTCCACGCCGAGCCCTCGATCGGCATTCCCAACACGCCGTTCACGCTGGACGGCCATATCGGCTATGCCGTGAGTGACGCCTTCCCCGGTGGCGGCGGCAACGACCATCACGTTTGGGATTATTCCATCGGCGGCTCCGTGGCCTATCGGAACCTCAGCTTCGGCATCCATTATGTCGATACGGACGAGGCGCGCGTCCGCGCCAATGCTGCCGGCTCCGACGGCGCGGTGATCTTCTCGCTGACGGCGAGCTTCTGACCAAGAGCCGGCTGCCGGCGTGGGACCGGCAGACCGGTACGAAGGGCCGCGCGTGATCGCGCGGCCCTTTTTCAGAGCGTTTCGCACGCACACTCGCCATGCCTATTGCGCGCCTGCCCAGCATCCGTTCGTCTTTGCGCCTGTCACAGGACATTCCCTCCGTCCTGACGCAGGAGACGTGAAGGGATACCTCGCGAACGCTCCGGACAAACGGAGTTCAGCCAGACGAAAGCGGGCCGCCTGCTGTCCTCAAGGTGCCGGAGCGCGGCGTGCGGTGAGAATGCGGATTGCGGGTTCCAGCATCTGCCCCTTCATTGCGCCCTCCCCCTTTGTGGGGCTGCGCGGAGCAACGGCGATGCGGCGGACGATGTCCATGCCCTCCGTCACATGGCCGAAAACCGCGAAGCCCTGATCGTCCGGCCCGTTCTGGCCCGATCCGGCATCGAGGCCGGGCATGCCGCCCATGATGATGAAGAAATCAGCCGTGCCGCTGCCCAGTTCATTGCGCGCCAGGCTGACGGCACCGTCGTCATGCGTGAGGCCGGTCTTGCTGGTCGGCTCATGGTGCACGGGCTTCAGGATGCGCTTGGGATCGTTCTGCGTACCGCCCTGGATCATGCCGACATCGGGAAAATCCTCAAATGTGAAGGCGCGATAGAATTGCGTGCCGTCCAGCCGCTTCTGATCGACATAGCGCAGGAAATTGGCGGCAGTGATGGGCGCGCGCTCCACTTCGACGGCGATGGTGATGGACCCCATGCTGGTGGTGAGGATAACGGGCACCGTCTCATAGGTGCGCGCCGGCACGGGTGGTGCCTCGGGCGCTGGCGTCGGCGCCGGCGGGGCTTGTGCAGCCCGTGCCGCCGCATCCTGCGCCGCCTGCGCCTGGCGCGCCGCGATGGCCGCCTTCTGCGCCTCGGCCGCTGCGGCAATCTCCGCATCGATGGCAGCCTGGATCTCCGCTTCGGTCCGCTTGGCTGCCGCCTCGACTGGCGGCGCCAGCAACAGCGGCGCGGCCAGCAGGCCGAGGGCCAGTTGCCGCATCAGTCTCGTCATCGTCATAGCAGCAATCATGCTAACGCGATGCGCCGGCATGGCAAGCACTCCGCTTCACAGGCCAGGCACCGGAGCCTATAGGAAAAACCATGTCCGCACTCGGCCTTGCCGCGCTGTTCCTCCTCACGGTCGCGCTGATGGAGGGCTTCGCTTATGTGATGCATCGCTGGGTGATGCACGGCCCGGGCTGGGTTCTGCACGCGAGCCATCACCAGGCCCGCAGCGGCCGATGGGAGCTCAACGATCTCTATTTCGTGATTTTTGCCCTGCCCTCCATCCTGCTGCTGCTGGGGGGCGTGCAATGGGGCTGGGGCGTCTGGGCGACCACTGTCGGCGCCGGCATCGCTGCTTACGGGGCCATTTATCTCGGCTTTCATGACGTCATCGTTCACCGCCGCGTCGCGCACCATTATGTGCCGCGCTCGGCCTATATGAAGCGCATCGTGCAGGCGCACCGGCTGCACCATGCGGTGGAGACGCGCGAGGGCAATGTGAGCTTCGGCTTTCTGGTGGCACCCCGGCCGGAGCAGCTCAAGCGCCAGCTCGCCTCGCGCGGAGACGCGGGCCTGCGGAGGGCGCGCAACAGCATGGGAGGGCAGAGCGAGGCCTGAGCGTCCGGCCGCTTCTCTCCGGCCTTGGTCTCACTCCCCTCTTGCTCTATGCAGCGCAAAACCTCCGGGGAAGAACCTTGACGCTTTCGCTTCTCGCAGCCGCCGCAGCGCCCATCCAGTTCACCGATCTAGGCCTGCATCCCGTGGCCCTCTCGCTCGGCTTCCTGGAAATCAAATGGTACAGCCTCGCCTATCTGGCGGGCATCCTCATCGGCTATTGGTATCTCACGGTGCTGCTGCGTCAGCCCGGCGCGCCGATGGCCCGGCGCCATGCCGACGATTTCATCTTCTACGCCACGCTCGGCATCATCCTGGGCGGCCGGCTGGGCTATGTGTTCTTCTACGATCCGCAGATCCTGCGCAATCCACTCGACGTGTTCAAGCTATGGCATGGCGGCATGTCGCTGCATGGCGGCACGCTGGGCGTGCTGTTTGCCATCTGGTGGATGTGCCGGCGCGAAAAGCTCTCCTTCCTGCGCGTGTGTGATTATGTCGCCTGCTGCATTCCCTTCGGTCTCTGCTTCGGCCGCCTCGCTAATTTCGTAAACGGCGAGCTGTGGGGCAAGGTAACGACCGTGCCGTGGGGCATCGTGTTCCCCGGCACGCCCGAGCCCGGCTTGCCCCGCCACCCCAGCCAGCTCTACGAAGCCTTGCTGGAAGGGCCGGTGCTGTTCGCGATTCTGGCCCTCCTCTTCTGGAAGACGCCCGCCCGCTACCAGCCGGGCAAGCTCTTCGGCGCCGCTGCCATCGGCTACGGCGTCTTCCGATTCGGCGTGGAATATGTGCGCGAAGCGGACGCGCAGCTCATGGAATTCGCTGCGCGCACAGGCCTGCATATGGGCCAGTGGCTGAGCCTGCCGCTCATTCTCGGCGGCCTCTATCTGGTGGCGACCGCCAAAGGTCGGCGCACGCGGGTCGAACCCGTGGCGGGCCCGGACAGTGTCGCCTGAACCGGGCGGCGCGGAGCCCGATTCGCACCCCGTTTCGCTCCATGACTTCATGGCCCGTGCCAACGCCGCTTATTATGGCGGGCGCGATCCGCTGGGGCGGGCGGGGGATTTCATCACCGCGCCGGAGATCAGCCAGATGTTCGGGGAGCTCGTCGGCCTGTGGGGCGCGGACCTGATCCTGCGCGCCGAGGCGACCGATGCGGCCTATGTCGAGCTTGGGCCCGGGCGTGGCACGCTCGCCGCCGATGCGCGACGCGCCATGGCGCGCGCAGGGCTGGACCTGCCCGTGCATCTCGTCGAGACCAGCCCGGTACTGCGCGACAAGCAGCGCGCGCTCCTGGCAGCCGCGCACTGGCATGACGTCATCGACACGTTGCCGGACGACCGGCCACTGTTGATCGTGGCCAACGAGTTCTTCGATGCCCTGCCGATCCGCCAATATACGCGTACGGCGCGGGGCTGGCGCGAGCGGATGGTGACGGACGGGCGATTCACGCTCGGCACGGTGGAATGCGCGGGCGAAATCCCGCTGCCGCTCGCCGACGCGCCGCTTGGCGCGATCGTGGAGCGCAACCCCGCCGCCGAGGCGATCGTGGCGGCCTTGGCCTGCCGGCTCGCGGCGCAGGGCGGCGCGCTGCTCGCCATCGACTATGGCTATGAAGGGCCGCTTGCCGGAGATACGCTGCAAGCCATGGCCGCCCATGCTCATGTCGATCCACTCGCCGCGCCGGGCACGCGCGATCTCACGGCTCATGTCGATTTCGGCATGCTCGCCGCCGTCGCGCGCGATCAGGGCGCGCGGCCGAGCCCCTGCGTGATGCAGGGCGCTTTTTTGACCGCGCTCGGCATCGATGCCCGGGCGCAGGCGCTGGCCCGCGCCAATCCCACGCAGGCCGACGCTATCGAGGCGGCACGTCACCGGCTGGTGGCGCCGCAAGCCATGGGCCGGCTCTTCCGTGTGCTCGCCATCCGCAATTCCGGCTGGCCCGAACCGGCGGGGTTCGCATGAGCCACTCCGACGCCATCGAGTGCCTGCGCGCCGCCAATCTGGGCGACGTACCGCACGGCTTTCTCGGCCGGCGCGGCGGCGTCTCCACAGGCGTCCATGCCGGCCTCAACACCGGCTGGGGCTCAGACGACGAGCGTGCGGCCATTGCGCGTAATCGTGATCTGGCGCGGGATGTCGTGCTGCCCG